>NZ_JACKZU010000048.1:0-30912 GCF_014222165.1 Nostoc sp. 2RC | reverse complement strand
AGCAGGTGTGTTCTCTTTAGAAGATGCTTTAACCATTGTGGCAACAAGGGGAAAACTAATGCAACAGTTACCCACAGGGAGTATGCTGGCGATTCCACTGCCACAAAAAGATGTGCAATTTATTTTAGACGCGAACGCCTTCTATACTAGGTCTTTACAGATAGCAGCTATTAATAGTCCGTCTTCGTGCGTTGTTTCTGGTATTGTTGAAGCGATCGCCACACTCCAAAATCAATTATTCTCTCAAGGGATTGAATGTCGGCTGTTGCACACATCTCATGCCTTTCATTCTGTAATGATGCAACCCATGTTGGAGGCATTTGTGCAAGCTATGAAAAAAGTCAAACTTCAGCCGCCAGAAATTCGCTTCATTTCCAATGTTACTGGCAGTTGGATTAGAGATGAGCAAGCCACAAATCCCAACTACTGGAGTCAGCATTTGCGACAAGCTGTGAGATTTTCGGATGGTATATCTCAGCTTTTGCAACAGTTTGAAGGTGTTTTTCTGGAGGTGGGGCCGGGACGAACCTTAAGCACATTTGCAACACAGCATCTCAAATCTAATGCCAAACAACGGGTGTTGACTTCCTTACGTCATGCTAAGGAAGAACAATCGGATGTGGGCTTTTTGTTACAAACATTAGGCCGGATGTGGTTGGCTGGTGTAGAAATAGATTGGTCAGGATTTTATACTCATGAACGGCGTCATCGTGTTCCTTTACCTACTTATCCCTTTGAGCGACAAAGATACTGGATTGACACTAAATCACCATCACTTTCTACAAGTAGAAAATCTGTAAATTTAGATAAAAAACAAGACATTCCCAACTGGTTTTATATACCTTCATGGAAACGTTCTTTACTACCTCCATCTCCTTTAGAATTAGAGAATAAACAATGGCTGTTGTTTGTGGATGAATGTGGCGTGGGTTCCCAATTAATTCATAAACTGAAACAGCATGAAAAAGATGTGATTGTAGTGAAGATAGGACAACAGTTTAGCAAACTCAACGATCGTACTTATGCGATTAATCCGCAAAGTCGAGATGACTATGAAGTATTGCTTCAAGAACTGCTTACACTTGGTAATATTCCCCAAAATATTGCTCATTTATGGAGTTTAAATTCCGTTGAGCATCGTCAAATAGGTCAGTATCTAGAATTCAACAGTTTGCTGTTTTTAACCCAAAGTCTTGGAAAACTAAAACTTAGCGATTCTCTGCAAATATTGGTTATATCAAACCAGATTCAAGAAGTTAATGGTAATGAAACTCTCGATCCACAAAAAGCAACTGTATTAGGCTTATGTAAGGTTATTCCTCAAGAGTATCCTCATATCGTTTGTCGGAGTATAGATTTTGTTTTAAATCAACGCCTAAATGGCTTTGCCTCAGAGGAAATAACAGGAGACAATTGCAGTTATATTATAGACCAAATCATCAACGAAATTAATGCTTTATCTCCTGATTTGGTTGTTGCATATCGCGATCGTTACCGCTGGGTTCAAACATTTGAACCAATAGATTTAGAGTCAGCAGTTGTAGAAAAAACTCTCCTAAGAAAAGAAGGTGTTTACCTCTTTCCAGGGGGATTAGAAAGTTTTGGAGTTGTACTCGCAGAATATTTGGCAAAAACCCTACAAGCAAAACTCATATTTATTGAAGATTCCGTTTTTCCAGAAAAAGATGAATATTCCCAATGGCTTAAAATTCATCCTCAAGAAGATGAAGTGAGTCGCAAAATCCAAAAACTCTTAGCATTAAAGGAATTAGGTACAGAAGTTTTGGTAGTACGTGCAGATACAACTAATTATGAACAAATGTATGAAAGCCTTGCACCTGAGAATATTGGTCAAATTAATGGGGCGATCTATTCAAATGGAAGAATATGTGAAAATATATTTTGCTCGATTCCAGAAATTACTCAAACAGAGTTAGTAAAAATACTTGAGTTTCAACATCAGAATATTACCATATTAGAACAAATTTTCGAGAGTAGAAAATTAGATTTTTGGCTCAACTTTTCTTCTTTATCTACCATTTTAGGAGGAATGGAATTAGGTTTATACTCAGCATTTAATCAATTAATAGATACATTTACTCAAAAACATAACCAAAATACATCTTTACTTTGGATTGCCATAAATTGGGATAAATTACAACTGAATAGCAGCCAAGAGCAAAAAAAATTTAGACAGATATCCCAGACAGAATTAGCAATTACTGAAAAAGAAAGTGTAGAAGTATTTCAACGGATATTTTCTTTAGGAGAAGTAACTCAGTTTGTTGTGTCCACAGTGGATCTTAAAACGAGATACGAAGGCACATTTAAACTTAACCCTCTACTAAATTCAAAGTCTTGCAATCAAGTAGATTCATCCTCAGCTTACTTCAGACATAACCTGAGTAATTCCTATGTTGCTCCAACTAACAAATTAGAAAAAGAAATAGCCGAAGTTTGGCAAGAAGTTCTGGGGATTACACAAGTAGGTATTTACGATAACTTCTATGAATTAGGAGGAGACTCTTTGATTGCAACTCAACTAGTTTCTCGATTGCGAAGCAAGTTTCCAGTGGAGTTACCACTGCGCGACCTTTTACTGCAAGCAATGGTACCAGCCAAGCAAGCGGAAATGGTTGAGCAACTTCTTTTGGAGAAAATCGAAGAATTATCTGAAGAACAAGTGGAAGTTCTTTTGAGTAAAGAATAATGCTCAATTAATAATTACAAATGATTTTTAACAATGGATAAACAACACTCGAATTTATCACCTGCAAAAAAAGCTCTTCTAGAAAAATGGAAGGGAGGAAAGTTTCAAGTTGATAAAATTTCACAGCGTCACTTTTCTCACAATATTCCCCTATCTTTTTCTCAAGAAAGACTGTGGTTTATTGACCAACTTTACCACGGAAGTTCTTTCTATAATATTTCTAGTGCTTTTCATTTAAGAGGATTGCTTAATATTACGGCACTGAAGCAAAGTCTGAATGAAATCCTCAAGCGTCATGAAGTTTGGCGCACAATTTTTGTACTTGTTAATGGACAACCAGTACAGCAAATAGCACCGGAATTAACTTGGGAATTACCTATTATTAACTTTGAGCATTTTGGTAAAAACTGGGAACCTAATGTTAAACAACTTGCAATTGATTCAGCAAATAAACCCTTCAATTTAGCTAAAGGGCCTTTAGTTAGAGCAACTTTAGTGCGCTTGGGAGGGGAAGAACACATTTTCCTTTTGACCATGCATCACATTATTACAGATGGATGGTCTATTGGTGTGTTTTTAAAAGAGTTAGCAACGCTATATGCAGCATTTTCTACAAATCAGCATTCTCCCTTACCCGAACTCCCCATTCAGTATGCAGATTTTGCGATTTGGCAGCGCGATCGCTTACAAGGTAAAGTACTAGAAACTCAATTCAAATACTGGAAGCAACAATTGGGTGGCGAACTACCTTTACTCCAGTTACCTACAGATTATCCGCGTCCTGCTGTTCCAACTTTTACTGGTGCGAAGCAATACTTTACGTTCTCTAAAACCTTAACAGATGCACTCAACCAATTAAGCCAGCGCGAAGATGTCACTTTATTTATGACTTTACTGGCAGCATTTAATACATTACTATACTGTTATACAGATCGAGAAGATATCTTAATTGGTTCGCCAATTGCGAACCGCAACCGAGCGGAATTAGAAGGGATGCTGGGTTTATTTGTCAATACTTTGGTGTTGCGTAATAACCTGAGTGGTAATCCACGCTTTTCGCAACTTCTACACCGAGTACGCGAGGTGACTGTAGATGCTTATGCACATCAAGATTTGCCTTTTGAGAAGCTTGTAGAAGAATTGCAACCAGAGCGGGACTTAAGCCGGAATCCACTTTATGAAGTTATGTTTGTCCTGCAAAATACGCCAAAATCTATGCAGGAAGTTTCTGGTTTAACCTTGCGTCCTTTGCAGTTGGATAACGGTACAGCTCAGTTGGATATTTTCCTATCCATGTCCGAATCTCAACAAGGTTTAACAGGGTTTTTGGAATACAACACAGACATTTTTGAGGATATAACAATTAGCCGATTTATCAATAATTTTCAAACTTTATTGGAAAGTATTGTTCAAAATCAAGAGCAGCAAATTTCAGAATTATCACCACTAACTGTTAAAGAGCGAGAGCAACTGTTATTTGAGTGGAACAAGACTGAGGCAGATTATCCGCAAAATGCCTCTCTACATCAATTATTTGAACAACAAGTCGAACGATCGCCTAATAAATTAGCATTAATTAGTCAAACCCAAGAACTGACTTATTCCCAACTGAACCAAAGAGTTAATCAGCTTACCCATTATTTACAAAAACAAGGTGTAGGAGAAGAAACTCTTGTTGGTATTTGCCTCGAACGTTCAGTAGAAATGGTTGTGGGGATTCTGGCTATTTTCAAAGCTGGTGGTGCTTACATTCCTCTCGATCCTAATTATCCAGTAGAACGCCTTGGATTCATGCTGTCTGATTCTCAAGTATCGGTGTTAATCACCCAACAAGAGATATTAGAAAAACTGCCTGTATCTTCAGCTAAAATTGTTTGCCTAGACATCCACAAAGACGAAATTATTCAAGAAAGTCAGGAAAATCCTGTCAACTCCTCAAAAGCTGATCATCTCGCCTATATTATCTACACTTCTGGTTCTACAGGCAATCCTAAAGGTGTTCTTGGTACTCATCGCGGTACAGTCAATGGTTTGCATTGGCTGTGGAAAACTTATCCCTTTGCAACAAAGGAGGTTTGTTGTCAAAAAACAGCTATTAGTTTTGTAGATTCAGTATGGGAGATTTTTGCACCATTACTTCAGGGAATTCCCACTGCAATTATTCCTGATGCAATTGTGCTAGACCCACAATTATTTATAGAAACTCTGGCAAATTACAAAGTGACGCGGATAGTACTTGTTCCGTCACTACTGCGTTTATTTTTTAATAGCTATAGTCATCTGATCAAAAACTTATCACATCTAAAACTTTGGATAACCAGTGGTGAATCACTATCTATTGATTTAGCTCAAACTTTCCGAAAACTAATGCCATCGGCAAAACTAATCAACCTTTATGGTTCATCGGAAGTTTCTGCGAATGTCACTTACTACGACACGAGTTTGCTGACAGATAAATTAACTAGTGTTCCCATTGGTCGCCCTGTTGACAATACTCAAATATATGTACTAAATAGTCATTTACAAGCAACTCCTATAGGAGTGATTGGCGAACTATATGTTGGTGGTGATGGATTAGCCAGGGGATATTTAGATCGTCTGGAATTAACTCAGGAACGCTTTATTAATAATCCCTTTGTTCCGGGAACTAAACTTTACAAAACTGGTGATTTAGTGCGTTATCTCAACGATGGCAATCTTGAGTATTTGGGTCGCCGTGATGACCAAGTAAAAATTCGCGGCTTTCGGGTGGAACTGGGGGAAATTGTTGCAGCGATCGCACAACATCCAGATGTGCGAGAATCTGTTGTTATTAACCAAGATCAGGCTCAAGACTCAAGCCGTCTGATTGCATATATCGTGACAGATAAGCAAGACATAGCGACACAACTGTTGCCAAAATTGCAACAAAAGCTGCCAAATTATATGATTCCATCTGCTTTCGTGGTATTGGATGCAATACCCCTAACACCTAATGGGAAAGTAGATAAACGATCTCTGAGTGCGTCTACCCTTGCAACCGACCAGGTTATCCGACAAAACGCCACTCAATCTTTTGTTGCTCCCCGAAATTTTACAGAATTAGGCTTGGTGAAGATTTGGGAAAATCTTCTGAATACTAAGCAGATTGGGGTAACAGATAACTTTTTTGATGTGGGTGGTCACTCATTTTTAGCAGTTCGCTTAATGGCTCAAATTTACGATCGATTTGGGCACAATCTTCCCCTATCTAATCTTTTTGAAAACCCAACTATTGAAAAACTAGCGACTATTGTCAGTCAGCCATTCCGTGATAGCTCCAGTTCTCCTCTAGTAGCAATTCAGTCTTCTGGTTCTAAGATGCCTTTCTTCTGTATACATGGTGCCGGTGGAGGTATTCGTAACTATTTCAACTTGTCTAGAAGACTGGGTGAAGACTATCCATTTTATGCTTTAGAACATATCCCTGACCAAGAGGAACCTGAAATAATTTCAGTAGAGAAAACAGCGGCTCACTACATCCAGGAAATTCGTCAGCGACAACCAAATGGCCCTTATCTTTTAGGTGGTTTTTGTTACGGTGGTGTCATTGCTTTTGAAATGGCACAACAATTGCAAAGGCAAGGTCAAATGGTAGGTTTATTAGTTGTCATCGACGCTATCTTGCCTGAAACTACCATTAAACCAGGAGAGGATGATGATGCAAAATTCTTACTCCGCATGGCAGAATCAATTAAAACTAACAATAGTATAGACTTTTCAGTTCCTTTTGAAGAACTGCAAAATTTATCACTAGATGAGCAATTTTACTTGATAAATAAAAAAACAAACTTTATTTTTAGCGACACAGAGATTAAGGATTTTCTCCGTTATTACAAACTTTTCAAAGTTCATGTCCAAGCGATGCGAGATTATGTCCCACAAGTTTATCCTCATCAAATGAATCTCTTCCGAGCGAATGAGGCAATTATTCATGACTTTCAAAGTCCAGAATTTCATACTGATGACCCCTTACTAGGTTGGGGCAAATATTCCAGCCAATCTATACAGGTCATTGAACTTCCAGGGGATCATTTCTCAATGTTCGTTGAACCTCATATTCAGGAATTAGCAAATCAGTTAAGAATTTGTATTGACGATGCTCACTTTTATATAAAGAACGCGAGTAAAAAAGACCGATGAAACTACCCCCAGGGCCGCAAACCCCCACTTGGCTGCTAAATCAGCAATTCCAAGCTGACCCTTTTGGCTATATGGATGCTATTAACCAACGCTATGGTGACTTAGTTACCTTAATGTCAGATTCTAACCCAATAGTCTATGTCAGCAATCCCTCAGCGCTCAAGCAGATTTTTACCAACACCAAAGAAATTACAGCTAGGGGTGAATTGAACCAAAACTTTGCTTTTATGACAGGAAAGCAAGGAGTACTTCAACTCGATGGTTTACGTCACAAACATCGGCGCAAGCTATTAATGCCTGCTTTTCATGGTGCGCGGATGCAAGCTTGTGGACAACGTATCTGCGAACTCACAGAAAAAATCATGAGTCAACAGGCGATGCCTGCGCCGGGCTATGCCTACGCAAAACCTTTCATTGCCTACCCTACTATCGAAGATATCACTCTGCGGGTGGGTATAGAAGTTGTCTTGGGTTTAAACGAAGGCGATCGCTATGAGAAAATTAAGCATCTATTTGCTTGTGCCAACAAACAAGCCCAATCTCTTCTATTTAAACTCGCCACAAAACTCCCCTTTGGGCAACGGGATTTAGGTCGCTGGAGTCCGTGGGGATACCGTCTCCACCTCCGACGAGAACTTTTTCAAATGCTGTACGCCCAAGTCCAAGAACGCCGTCAGCAGGCAAATCGCTCTCGCACTGATATCCTCTCTGAGCTGTTATTTGCTCATGATGAAACAGGCGAACTACTAAGCGATGAAGAGGTGCGTGACCTCTTATTGTCACCGATATTCGCGTCTGGTGATGCTTCTGCAACTGCGATCGCTTGGGCACTATACTGGGTTCACAGTTTACCTATTGTTCACGAACGATTGCTTCAAGAACTCGATAGCCTGGGTAATTCTCCAGATCCAATGAGTATTGCAGCATTGCCTTACCTCAGTGCTGTGTGTAATGAAGCTTTGCGAATTTACCCGACTCAGTTATTCACATTTCCCCGGTTGGTAGAATCACCACTTGAAGTGATGGGTTATGAATTGAATCCAGGAACAATACTCATTGGTAATATTTATTCAACCCATCAACGTGAAGATTTATATCCACAACCAAAGAAATTTCAGCCAGAGCGCTTTCTAGAAAAACAATTTTCGAGCTATGAATTCCTCCCATTCGGTGGCGGCGCTCGTAATTGTATTGGTGGAGCTTTTGCTTTGTTTGAAATGAAGCTTGTACTAGCAACGATTCTTTCACATTATCAGTTAGCACTAGTTAATAAACGACCAGAAAAACCAAAATTTGAAGGTCTGATTTGTTATCCATCTAGTGGCGTGAAAATGCTCATACATAGTCGGCGTCAAACACAGTCGCAGCCATTGGTTGTTAGTTCAATTTAACAGCTATTGATTATTAAACAATTAGCAATAAAAAATTCTAATGAAACTACCTGAAGGCCCAAAAACTTCTACCCGGTTGCTGAGTCGTCAATTTAAGACCGATCCCCTCAGCTTATTGGATGCTATCGGCGATCGCTATGGTGACATTTTCACTGTTATGGCTGATTCTACACCGATAGTATACGTCAGTAACCCACAAGGAATAAAGCAAATTTTTACCAGTACCAAAGAAATTACAGCTTCTGGTAAATTGAACCAAGGTAGCGCTTTATTGCTGGGAAACAACGGATTACTCATGCTTGATGGCTTGCGCCACAAACATCGACGGCAGTTGTTGATGCCTCCCCTGCATGGAACTAGGGTAAAATCATACGGGCAGCGTATCTGTCAAGTTACAGAGCAAGTTATGAACGATCTGGCGATGCCTGGGTTGGGCTACGCCTACGGTAAATCTTTTTATGCCTACCCGACCGTGCAAAAGATTACCTTAGAGGTGATATTGCAAGCTTTATTTGGTTTATATGAGGGAGAGCGTTATGAACAATTTAGGCAACTCCTTTCTAATTTATTAAGTTTCGCCCGGTCTCGTTGGTTGAGGTTATCTTTGTCCTATCCCTTTTTCAGACGAGATTTAGGTCGGTGGAGTCCGTGGGGATATTGGCTTGATTTGCAGCGACAATTTGATAAACTACTCTACACCGAAATTGCAGAACGGCAAGCAAAAGCAGATCCCACACGCAGCGATGTACTCTCTGAACTAGTATTTGCTCACGATGAAACTGGTCAACCAATGTCCAATGAGGATATCCGGGGCATCTTCCCATCATTGCTATTGGGTGGTCAAGATGCCTCAGCCACTGCCATAACTTGGGCATTATACTGGATTCACCGTTTACCTGCTGTTCGGGAACGATTGTTAGAAGAACTCAGTACCCTTGGGGAATCCCCAGATCCAATGAGTATTGTTGCACTACCCTACCTCAGTGCTGTTTGTAATGAATCGCTACGAATTTATCCGACTCAGGTAGTTACATTTCCCCGACTAGTAGAATCACCAATTCAGATGATGGACTACGAATTGAGTCCAGGGACAATAGTCATAGGCTGTATTTATCTAACACATCAGCGTGAGGATTTATACTCACAGCCAAAGGAATTCCAGCCAGAACGCTTTTTGGAGCGACAATACTCTCCCTACGAATTTCTACCATTTGGTGGTGGAGCTCGTCGCTGTCCGGGTGAGGTATTAGCACTCTTTGAAATGAAGCTAGTCTTAGCAACAATGCTCCGGCGCTATCAACTGGCACTAGCGGATGAAAAAAAAGTAGAAAAACCCAAGGCTAGAGGTGTTAACTATCCGCCTGCTAGCGGCTTGAAAATGTTGATGCTCGAAGTAAGTCCACCTCAAGAGCGATCGCAAGAGTTTGTTACTAGTTCTACTTAACACAAGATTAAAGAAATAAATCTTACTGTTAACCACTTTCAGATTATCAACACTCAACAAATTTCATTAAAAATTATGGTTTTATCAGACCCTAAGCCTAGCAAAATACAGTCTCCGATGACCGCGACAGAATGGGTACATGCCTACTGGGTTTCACGAATGATCTATGTCGTCGCTAAACTTGGCATTGCTGATTTACTCAAAGACGGCTCCCAGCAATGTGATGCTTTAGCTGCTGCAACAAATACCCACAGTGATTCTCTTTATCGTGTATTACGAGCTCTTGCTAGTATCGGAATTTTTGCTGAGACACAATCCCGATACTTTGAGCTAACTCCACTAGCTGATTGTTTGCAAAGCGATGTTCCTGGCTCAATACGAGCCATGACAATCTTACGGGGCGAAGAGCACTACTATAAATCCTGGGGAAATTTGATGTACAGCGTACAGACGGGAGAAAGTGCCTTTGAGAATTTGTATGGCATGGATTTATTTGAGTACAACGAGCAAAATCCTATCCAAGGAAAAATCTTTGATGAGGCTATGTCTTCGTCAAAAGATGCATACGCACATGCCCGATTCATAGAGGCTTATGATTTTTCATCAATTAACAAACTAGTTGATATTGGTGGTGGTAAAGGTGGCTTACTCGCTGCTATTCTCCAAGCTTATCCAACTATGGAAGGAGTATTGTTTGACCACCCAGACGTGATTGATAGAGCCAAGAATTCACGCGAATTATTAGTTATGAACGATCGCTGTCAATTAGTAGGAGGAGATTTTTTTGAGGCTGTCCCAGCAGGAGGAGATACTTATTTGCTTAAGAATGTTCTTCATAACTGGGATGATTTGCGAGCAAAAGACATTCTTAGACACTGCCATCAAGCGATGAAAGAACAAGGACGACTGTTGATAATAGACTCCGTAATTCCTGCTGGTAACGAGTTTTATGGAGGTAAGTTTATGGATATAAATATGTTAGTGATGTGCCCTAGGGGACGCGATCGAACTGAAGCTGAGTTTCTAGATTTGTTTACATCTACAGGATTCAAACTCACCAAAATTATCCAAACACAATTGGAAGTAGGTATTATTGAAGCAATTAAACAAGAGTAGAAAAATCCCAACTTTGAGGTATTAATTATGGCTCTCCCAGACTTCGTTTGATAAATTAATACTAAAAAACAGTTAAAACACCTGATGTAACTAGATTTCGCTAAAACAGAATCAAGGATTTAATAAAAATATGCTTTCTGATTCTTGAATCCCTTACTATATAAGGACTTAACCTGATATCAAGTATTAATTTTCTATAACTAGTCTAGGAGAGCCTTAATTATTTTCCTGCTAAGTAAGTAGGCGTAAATAATTAAAGGTTTGTAGTGGGGACTTTAGTCCTCTCTTAAGGGCTAATTCAATTGAATTTTACATTACTTAATATAGTTTGATTTATTCTTGCCCACTTACTTAGGTAAGTTGCTGCTATCAAGACCAAAAAAGTTGACTTTTGTAAATATAATGCCTCATCAATATGCAAACCCAACAAACCGATCAACTTCCCCTAACAGATTGTCGTTTTTGCTCACTGGTTTCTAAAGCTAACGGAGAAGATCCAATTGGTACAGCAGGAACTTGTGACCATTGGCTAATTATGGAACTTCCACAACCTTGGCCGCAAAACATCTTTCAGGAAGATCCGAGAATAAAGCCGCTGTTGGGTCTGTTCCAAGAGTTAGCAGTTAAGCATGGAGTCCAGTTGCGACCAATGTTAATTGCTCCTGACCGCGAGTACTCCCACCCTGGCTTCACCCGTTTAATGTACTACTATCGTTCAACCGAGATGTTTTCTCAGTTTGAAAAGCAAGAGTTTGTTGTCCCAGAAGAGAAAGCAATTGCTTTGGTAACAGCAATACTCCAGCAGTTGATGCAACAGCCTAACGATTTATCAAAGTTTCAGCAGTATCAACAACAAACTAATCACATCCGCGAACTCATGGTTTGCACCCATGCTCAAGTTGACCTTGCCTGTGGCAGATTTGGCACTCCTATATATCGTCGGTTACGCAAAGAATATGCTCCTGCTTCCAATGGAGAGTTAAGAGTGTGGCAAACAACCCACTTTGGCGGTCATCAATTTGCTCCAACTCTAGCCGATTTTCCCCAAGGATGTTTATGGGGACATTTAGAACCAGAAATGCTCGATTTACTAGTATTGCGAGATGGTTCAGTCTCTGGGTTACGTAAGTTTTACCGAGGATGTGTTGGTTTAAGCAAGTTTGAGCAAATTGTTGAACGCGAAATTTGGATGCAGTTGGGTTGGACTTGGCTCGACTATTTGAAAGCTGGTAAAGTGCTGGCAAAAGAAGAAATTAATGAAGAACAGGATGTCAACTGGGCTGATGTACGCATTAATTTCGCGGCTTCAGATGGCAGTGTATCAGGTGCTTATGAAGCGAGAGTTGAAGTCAATAGTGAGGTAATGAGTACATTGAATTCAGGGAAAGAAATGGAGTTAAAAGCAGTAAAGCAGTATCGCGTTAGTCGTTTAGTCAAAGTTTGTCCGGGATAGCCGCCTGCCTCCAAGTACCAATGACAAATGACATTCCACTTTTAATAAATCGATACTCTGTATTTCAACTTCTACCAGAGCATTGCCTATTCTTGTAACACAACCAAAGATCATAAACTACGTTTTCTTCTGAGTTTGTTTCAAACAATCACCACAGAATTGGGTCTGAAGCCCCCTGCTTCTGGCACGGCTTTAAAGTAATGAGTAATAAGTAATGGGTATTTACTCATTACTTATTACTCATTACTCCAGAATCACCGCGCCTTTAGGTCGATGAGGGATGTCACAATCTAATTGATTCAATTTGCAACTATTTCAATCCAAAATTTTTTGACTACAGCTATGCTCAATAAAATCGATTCAATAGGAACCAGCACTGGCAAGATAATTTATAGTAGTGACGATTGCCAAGATATTCTTAGTCTTCCAGTAACGAAAATTATAGATGTATTCAAAACATCTGGGGTTATTATTTTTCGTGGATTTGGAGTCACACATGAGCAAATGAAAGCGTTTGCAGCACTATTCAGTTCTAAGTTCGTTCAAGATTATAAAAGGCCACAAGTTGATTCGGATAAATTTATCCATTTTGTAGATGCAGGAATGGATAATTGTGTTCCTCATAGCGAACATGCATATTCTCCTTTTCGCCCTGATGCTATTTGGTTCTGCTGTGCTTTTCCAGCAGCACAGGGCGGTGAAACTACATTTTGTGATGGGATTCGAGTGTGGGAAGAACTGAGTGAAGAAACGAGACAGTTATTTATTTCTAAAAAATTAAAGTTTTATTATGAAGATATCCCTGCTGTTGTATTAAAGAGATTTACTAGCACAGATGCAGCTAGCACAGATGATGTTAAGCGAATGCTCGACGGTCTTGAGGGTGTGAAATACGAGATTAAAGAAGATGAATCCGTCTCGATGGAATATGTTAGTTCAGCTGTAGTCAAAACCAAGTATGGTAATCAGGATGCTTTTGCTAACAGCGTCTTGGCATTGCACGCAATCATGGAAAAAGTAGCTTTTGAAGATGGTTCAATTGTCCCTGACGAAGTTATTGAAGAAATCGAGAAAACTACAGACAGATTAATGGAGGATATATCCTGGCAAGCTGGCGATTTGACAATGATTGATAATTCAAGATTCATGCATGGTCGCAGAGAATTTAATGATCGGCGACGGCAGATTTTTAGTACTCTCAGTAACCTGAAATTTTGATACAGCAAATTGCAGGCTCATGAGGTGGTTTAAAGTTTTGTACTGCTAACTAGTCTAAACTCTAGTGAGAATAAATATTATTAATTCTCCAATATCTACCAGTCATGACCATCACCTTGACGCAGAAAGAAAATCGGGAACTGTGGGCGGAAGCTAATCATAACAGTTCACAACAAGCAGAAGCAGAGCCATTTGAAATCCTCTGTGAACTACCTACGCGACTCGGCAAAGGCTATGTGCGGCATATTGAGGTGCATCCTCATCTCTGGCTTTCGATTTTGGACTATGAATATCACAATGATTTCTTATATAAAATTCCTGAATGGGATCACCCACTGCAATTTTGCGTCCTACTTTCAGGCAAGATCGTAGACGAATACGGAGGACAGTCAGGGGAAGGATATACTTGCATTTCTGGTAGCGGTGTTCAACGCCAAATCACTCTGGAGTTATCCAAAACTCGATATGTGGGCGTTGATATCCATTTATCTGCTGACTTGCTGGCAACCTTTTTCCCCGATGAAGCAGGAGACATTCCCCACCAGTTGCATTTTTTGAAAAAGGGTAATGATTACCAGACTTTGCTTTACCCAGAAACGACAACTGCTATTCAGGGTATCGCACAACAAATTATCAACTGTCCTTTCCAGAGAATCACGAAGCAGATGTATTTACAAACGAAAGTATTGGAACTAATGACATTGCAGTTAGCTCCCATATTATCTGCTGAGGATGGATTACAACCATTACCGCGACTGAAGCCAGAAACCATCGCTAGGATTCATTTAGCTAGGGAAATTTTACTGGCACGTTTGGAGAATCCCCCGTCATTGCTGGAGTTGGCGCAAATTGTGGGAATAAGCGATCGCACTCTGCAACGTGGATTTCAGGAACTCTTTGGTACAACAGCATTTAGCTACCTGACAAACAAACGAATGGAATGGGCAGAACAATTATTGCGTCAGGGAAACATGACTATTGCTGAGGTTGGTAACAAAATCGGCTATTCTCATCTGGGACACTTTGCATCTGCTTTCAAGCGCAGGTTCGGGATTACGCCAAGTCAAAGTTTAATTGGTAAAAAGTCGTTTTCGGGATAGCGATGCGGTTTTTGGGTAGACTCAGTTGCTAATAATTCTCTATACTCAGCTTCATTGAATTAGAAACCATTTGCAATAATCCAGTTTTAGTCACAAATTCTGGATGAATTTGACTTTAGAACTCTTCTTCAACAAGGAGAGAACTAATTTTTGTCTTCCCTGGTGATGAAATGGTCATTACTGCAAAGCAGATTAATTCGGTAAAGTTCTGCAAAAAGCTGGTGTATCAGGAGTTGTGATGAAGCCTTGGTGTTTGTCTGGTAGTGTGCGAGTGTGGTTTTTAATGAGTCTGTCGGGATGTTTGAGTGCTATTGCTATTAGCCCAGGATGGGCAGAAGTTAAATCAGGGAATCAGAACCAGGAAGTCCAAAGTCAGGGCAATTTCAAACCTCTGCTAACTCGAAAAATTCTGCAATTGAGTGAGGTTGAGCGTCCCAGTACTAGCGCAATCATGCTAGTACAGTCGCCGATACCAGAAGCCGCACCCATCTCACAAGTTGTCCAAGTGACTGGGGTGAAAGCTAATCCCACAGAAAAAGGTGTGGAGGTGATTTTACAGACGACGCAAGGAGAACAACTGCAAATTAACAATCGCAGTCAGGGGAATAACTTCATCGCTGATATTCCCAACGCCCAACTGCGTTTACCGTCAGGTGATGCATTCACTTTCCGCTCAGAAAAACCGATGGCAGGTGTGAGTGAAATAACAGTTATAAATGTGGATGCTAATACTATCCGGTTAACAGTAACGGGTGAAGCAGGATTGCCAACAGTTGAATTATTTGATAGTCCAGATGAGGGTTTGATCTTCTCTGTGGCAAGTGCTGCAACTTCTGCACAACAACCGCAGCAACCAGAAAAATCACCACAGCCCCAACTGGAACAGCCAACAACTCAAACCCAGCCAAATCAACCATCAGCACAGCAGGATGAACCAATTGAATTGGTGGTCACGGGAGAGCAAGATGGGTATGATGTCACAGATTCGTCAACCGGAACCAGAACTGACACCCCGTTACGTGACATTCCTCAATCAATTCAAGTAGTTCCCCAACAAGTAATCAAAGATCAACAAGCAGTTCGATTAGAAGATGCTTTAAGAAATGTTACTGGTGCTACTTCAAGCGCAAATCCTAGCAGTATTAGGAGTGGATTTAATATTCGAGGCTATGGAGTCAGTGAGTTTTCAGGAAACTTCCTGAGAAATGGTCTGAGAGATAATTTTGCCAGTAGTGGTTTAGACCTATCAAATGTTGAAAGAGTGGAAGTTTTACTGGGTCCTGCTTCTGTTTTATTTGGTGGAGCAACTCCGGGTGGAACGATTAATATCATTACAAAACAGCCACTTCCGAATCCCTACTATTCTGCTGAAGTCAGCATCGGCAACTATGATTTTTATCGTGGTGCTTTGGATTTATCAAGTCCTTTAAATGAATCTGGAACTGTATCGTACAGATTAAATGCTTCTTACCAAAATCGAGGTACTTTTACTGATTTTACTGAAATCCGAACTCTGTCAATTGCACCTGTTGTAAGTTGGACAATTAGCAACAGTACCAAGTTGACTTTTGAAGGAGATTTTTCAGACTTTGAATCTGAAAAAAGCATAGGCTTTGGCTTACCAGCAGTAGTCACTGTATTAGAAAACCCCAACGGCGATATACCACGCAATCGTAACATTAATGAGGGAAGTAATAATGTTCAAGTCGGCAGAATCGGATATAGATTAGAGCATAAATTCAGTGATAATTGGTCACTGTTCAATGCTTTTCGATATGGGTTTTATCGAGGAGAAGATATAGGTTTTAATAGAGCGTCTAGATTGCTACCTGATAATCGAACTCTAGAGCGCATAGCCGAATTCACTGCAATACCTTATGATAACTACAATTTCACAACAAATATCACTGGAAAATTTTCTACAGGCTCAATTGAACATCAGTTATTGTTGGGATTTGATTTTGACAAACTTGACCAACCATTACAAGTTACCCAAAGATTCGCTGCACCAATTGACCTGTTCAATCCTGTATACGGCCAGCCGCTTGGTGCCGTTCTCTCTACACTCAATCAAAGAACTCAAACAGATAGTCTTGGTATTTATATCCAAGACATAGTTTCGCTGACAAATAATTTGAAGTTACTTTTAGGCTTGCGCTTCGATACTTTTGAACAAACACAAGAGAACTTTATAGCCAATACAGAACGAAGTCAATCTGGGGAAGCATTCAGTCCACGGTTCGGTTTAGTTTATCAGCCAATTGAAACAATTTCATTGTATGCCAGCTACAGTAGATCGTTTAGTCCAACTATTGGAACCTCATTTGATGGTAGTGTATTCCAACCAGAGCGTGGTACACAGTATGAAATTGGAGTCAAAGCAGATATCAGCGATAAACTTTTTGCGACACTTGCTTTTTATGACCTGACTCGAACCAATGTTTTGACGACTAATCCAGTCAATACAGGATTTTCTATTCAAACAGGAGAGCAGAATAGCCGAGGTGTTGAGTTGAATCTTAGAGGTGAAATTTTGCCAGGATGGAACTTGATTGCAGGCTACTCTTATATAGATGCAAAAGTCACAGAAGACACTTTCAACGCAGGAAACCGATTAAATAATACTCCTGAAAATGCTGTAAATCTATGGACTACCTATGAAATTCAACAAGGCACATTACAAGGATTGGGATTTGGTTTAGGTTTGTTCTTCGTAGGAGAAAGACAAGGAGATTTGGCCAACACTTTTGAGTTACCGAGCTACCTTCGTACTGATGCAGCCATCTTTTATAAACGAGAGCGATTCCGCGCTACTATCAATTTGCGAAATTTGTTTGATGTAAATTATTTTGAAAATGCTTCTTCTCGGTTGGGTGTAGTACCAGGAGAACCATTTTCTTTGCAGGGAACAATATCATGGGAATTTTGATCGAGAAACAAGTGCCAACAAGAATAGCTATCAGGAAATTTGTTGGTTTGTTTTTTATTAGCCTATTAGTTTTTTTTCTTATTTCAGCTTGCAGTAATCATATCAACAAAAGCGCTACAAACTCAACTTCGAGAGAGATAGCTGTAGAGTGTCGACTGATTAAACATACAATGGGAGAAAGTTGTATTCCAGTTTACCCGAAACGGATTGTTGTAGATCAATTTAACTCTGGTAATATTCTAGCTTTAGGTATAAAGCCTGTTGCGATAGTTGGAGCTAAAGAATATCTGGATGCTCCATATCTAAAAAATAAGATTCAAGGAATTGAAACTATTTACAGCGTCAATGGTGACTTTAGTTTAGAAAAGGTTTTATTACTCAAACCCGATCTAATTATTGGTGTTTCATACAATCAGTCAATTTATAAGCATTTGTCTCATATAGCCCCAACTGTTTTGATGCCTTGGTCAGAGATTTCATACGATTGGAAGCAAAATTTTAAAAATTTTGCGAAACTTTTCCGCAAGTTAGAAACTTTCAATCAATTGATGAAAGATTATAAACGCCGCGTTGAAAAGCTTAGGGAAATCTTAATTAATTCACAAAATAATAATGAAAAAAATAAACAACAGCTAATTCGAGCCTCTTATGCATCCATATATCATGGAAACTTTACTCTTGCTCTTGATGGCTCTTTCCCAGGTATAGTATTAAAAGATGTTGGATTACAACCTCCACGATCGCAAGCTCCTGGCTCTTTATCTCTACCTATTTCTGAAGAATATTTGCCAAAAATTGATATTGATGTTTTCTTTGTGGGAACGACTGAAGAAAATAATTTATCTAAACTTGAGAAGCTTGAACAAAAACCGCTTTGGTCTGAGGTTAAAGCAGTTAAACAGAACCGAGTATATCCAGTTAAATCCTCAGTTTGGTGGGGATACAATATTTTAGCAGCCCAGGCAGTGATTGATGACTTATTCAAATACCTTGTTAATAAATCATAAATCAATACCCAGATACATTTTATTCGTATGCAAATCATAACACCTTTCCTCACAATAAGCTCAAAACATCTCTCTTTGGAGGCACTATTTTATTTGTCTAACTTTTACAGTATATTAACTACCCAAGCAAAATTAATTAATGAAAATATTCTTACTTGTATTAAATCTGTTTAGGCTGACTTACAATGACATCTTCCTCAATTTATAAAACCCATCCTCTCCTACGTTTATTACACTACGCCAAAAACTATCGGACTCAAGTATGGAATGCTGTAACCTTTACCATCCTGAATAAAATCTTTGACCTCGCACCATCATATTTAATAGGTATAGCTGTGGATATAGTGGTGAAAAAAGAGAACTCTCTGATTGCCAAAATGGGGATTACTAACATCATTGGACAACTGGCAATCCTATCATTATTAACTTTAATCATTTGGAGTTTAGAATCACTATCTGAATTTATTTATGCTCGCCTGTGGCGTAACCTCGCCCAAACGATGCAGCACGAATTACGTATTGATGCCTACAGCCATTTACAGGAACTAGAACTGAGCTACTTTGAAGAACGCTCTACAGGCACACTTTTGTCAATATTAAATGATGATATCAATCAATTAGAAAGATTTCTTGATTCTGGTGCGGCTAGTATTCTGCAATTTCTTACCACTATTTTAGCTGTAGGCGGTTCATTTCTTTTCATTGCCCCCAATATAGCTCCTTTTGCAATCCTACCCACACCCTTCATTTTCTGGGGTTCTTTAGCATTTCAAAAACGACTTGCACCCCGTTATGCAGATGTGCGTGATAAAGCTGGATTTATTAATAGTCGTTTAGCTAATAACCTCTCAGGAATTGCCACAATTAAAAGCTTTACTGCTGAAATCTACGAGAGAGAACGTGTCTTATCTGAAAGTGAAGCCTATCGCCGCAGTAATGGTAAAGCGATCGCTCTTTCTGCTGCTTTTTACCCAGCGATTCGATTAGTGGTTGTAATCGGTTTCATCGCCACACTGTTTTTTGGTGGGCTTGCTGTGGCAAATAATCAGTTAAGTGTGGGAACTTACGGTTTTATGGTATTTATTGTTCAGCGACTACTGTGGCCGTTTGCCAGTTTGAGTAACATCATGGATCAGTATCAACGGGCAATGGCTTCTACACGACGAGTAATGGGATTGTTACATACTCCCATTACTATTCCCACGGGGGAGCATCCTTTACCATTAAAAATGGTACGCGGTGAAGTGCATCTTAACAAGATTACTTTTGCATACAATGGTTGCACCAATGTACTCAAAGATTTATCATTGCATATTCTCCCAGGTGCAAATATTGGGATTGTTGGTGCAACTGGCTCTGGTAAAAGTACCCTAGTCAAATTACTGCTACGCTTTTACGAAATCCAAAGTGGACAAATCCTAATTGATGGTATAGACATTCGCGAGTTACAACTTTTAGAACTGCGACGCTGTATCGGTTGGGTAAGTCAAGATGTGTTTCTCTTTCACGGTACGGTAGGGGAAAATATTGCTTATGGAAGTTTTGATGCTACTGAGTCAGAAATTATTCATGCTGCTAAGTTAGGCCAAGCACATGAATTCATCATGCAACTACCCCTCCAGTACGATACTATCGTCGGTGAAAGAGGTCAGAAACTTTCTGGTGGTCAAAGACAACGAATTGCGATCGCCCGTGCTATTCTCAAAGACCCACCAATTTTGATTTTGGATGAAGCGACTTCTGCGGTGGATAATGAGACAGAAGCGGCTATCCAGAAGTCTCTGGCGATGATTACCCAAAATCGGACGACAATTGCCATCGCCCATCGTCTTTCCACAATTCGCCATAGTCATTGCATATATGTGATGGATGACGGTCAAATTGTTGAGCAGGGTAAGCACGAGCAGTTACTGGCAAACGATGGTATTTATGCCAGTTTGTGGCGAGTACAGTCTGGGATTCATTAATACTTTTTTTTAACTGGATTGGATAATACTAGGCTAAATTTATACAAGTTTAGAGAGCAATTTAACTAGCGCTGAAAAATTTTCTTGATTTAGTTACATTATGGATAACTTCAAAGCCTTAAAAGCCAAATTAAATGCTCAAGGTTATCGATTCACTCCTCAACGCCAATTAATTTTTGAGATTTTTCAAACTCTGACTACAGGTAGTCATTTGAGTGCCGAGTCAGTACATTTGTTGCTGTTTGAACGTGGAGAGGGGATGAGTTTATCTACGGTTTATCGTAACCTGAGAATTATGACAATGATGGGGATTCTCCGAGAAGTAGAATTAGCACAAGCACCAAAATATTATGAGCTAAACGCCATCTCTACCCATCATCACCATATTGTTTGCATTCAATGTCATAAAATTATAGAGTTTGAAAATAATTCCATCATCAAACAAGGCTTAAAACAAGTAGAAAAATTCGCCTTGCAACTAATTGATTGTCAATTTACTCTGCACACTATTTGTCCAGAAGCTCTACAGATAGGATGGCCTACAACAACACCCAGTAATTGGGTATGTTCCCGATTCATGAGAGCAGGTAAAGCTAAAATTTTAGACCATCAGCAATTAGAGTTCAATAGTGATATTAAAGAAAAACCTGTGGGTCGCATCGAATTAGAAGGGGAACGTATTGTAGTTTATACACCAAAAGATGAAATTGAAACCTATCAGCATCAAGCCAAGCTGATTACAGGATGGCGTTTGTCAAGAGAAAACAAGTATTGGTATTTTCCTTTAGAAAAAGCATCAGAAGTAGTAAATCTTTTTCAAGGATACGAAATTGACCCCAAAATATTTAATAATTAATTATTGAACAATTTCCCAGGAATTAACAGATTTTGACCATTTTTGTAATTAGACTTGTCGCTAAATAAGAACAAAAAAAATATGAATATGAAATTGAATTCTCGATTTCACCGATCAATTTATGCAGCTATCAAGTAGAAATTCCACAGACCCGCAGCAGTTAGCATGAAGCTATCATCCAAATCACGAATGCGATTTTTGATAGTAGTTGTACTCACAGTTTAAAACCCCCGGCCTTCAAGCAGGGCTGTTTCATTCCACAAGGGCAAGAAGTTTGTCAATATCATGAGAGAGAAATCTTTGAGCAATTGTGATGGAAGTATGACCATTTCGGCGCAGTATGTTGAGAGCGATCGCTCTGATAATAGAAAGATTAGCGGGAGCGTTGCCAAGACGGATTGTAGAACAGTCCTCTTTGAGAACAACGTCTTTCACCCAGTGAAGGCGGTTTTCGATACCCCAATGTCCACGAATACCGAGAGCAAATTCCTTCGCGCTTGCTATCAGACTGCTAATATAACAAACAATTTCATGATATTTCTTAGCGTTTCTTGTACCAATTCTTTCGACCCTGACTAAAGATTTTATTCCAGTCCATGACGGGTCAATTCCATTGATATCATGAAAAACTTCTACAGTGCGTGTTGTACATCTATCTCTGGTTTTTTCGGTTTCAACTACACGAGAAGTTGGTTTTCTTGTGGCAGCAATGCGTTGAATATGGCTATGTAGTTTGGGCTGATTATCTTTAACCGCAATGACATAATCATTGCCACTTTCTATAATTATTTGGCAAGTTTTTTTTGACAATGTAGGGAATCAAAACTTAAGACTACTGCTTCTAGACCCAATGCAGTGATTAGCTCTTGGACAACCTGGATTTCGCTTTTGTGCTGGTTCTCAAATTTCTCCATCCCGACTACCAGCCCTCTTTTACAACCCACATTCCGCACCTAAAACTGGCACACAGAGAAAGCAGTAAGTAAATTCAGAATATTAGTAAAAATTGAGACAATAAAAACCGAGAAGTAAAGTTAATAGCCAGAATCAGGGTAGAAGTCAAAAAATAAATAAAATTAGCACTCTATAATCTTCCATCATGAAAAGCTAAAAATAGTTGATGGGAAATAGTGTGAAAATGAATTTGTCCTTGAATATTGAAGTAAAAAATTTAGATCACCTGGGTATAGTAGCAGGAATCATTGATGAAATAGGGTTGGTAGACCAAATAAATAAAATACTGGGACAGCACCCGCAAGAAAAGGTAAGCGCGGGTCAGGTAGTTAAAGCAATGATATTAAATGGGTTAGGTTTTGTATCAGGAACATTATATATGTTTCCTAAATATATGGATGGCTACGCCTGTGAACATCTGTTAGGAGAAGGGATATTACCAGAATATTTAAACGATGACAGATTAGGAAGAGTATTAGACCAATTATATTTGAAAGGATTAAGTAAAATCTTCACTCTAATAGCGTTAGCAGCAGTAAAAAAATATAGAGTAGCGTTGTCATCATTGCACTTGGATTCAAGTTCAATGCACCTACATGGAGAATATGAAACAGGCTTGCCAGAAGTAGTGTTTGAAAAAAAAGTAGTCACAGAGAATGAAAATAGAGAAATAAAAGTAGCACCACAACCAATAAGTATTACCTATGGTTACTCAAGAGATCATAGACCAGACTTAAAACAATTTATTATAGAGTTAATTTGTAGCAGTGATGGGGATATTCCCATCTTTTTAAAAGCAGCATCAGGAAATCAATCAGATACGAAAGCTTTTGCGAAAACTCTCGTGAATTTTCGAGAAAATATTGATATAGATGCGTTAATGGTAGCAGACAGCGCATTATATAGTGCCGAAAACCTGAATTTGATGAAAAACCTCAAATGGTTATGCAGAGTACCATTGACCGTGGGGTTAGCCAAGCAAATTCTATTAGAAATAGACGACAAAGACTTAATCCAAAGTGAAATAACAGGTTATTCATATATAGTCAAGTCTAGTAACTATGCTGGTATCGAGCAAAGATGGCTAATAGTTGAAAGTCAAGAACGGAAAAAAGCAGATTTTAAACAGCTGATGCGCCGTGTTCAGCAAGCTCAAATCAATGCTCATCAAAAGCTCACGAAATTATGTAATGAAGAATTTGCTTGTCATCGAGATGCCAAAAAAGCGGCATTACATCTATCAGAGCAATTAAAATATCATCGGTTGACTGCAATTAAAATATCTAAAAAACAGTTAAAGCCAGAGAGTAAAAGCAAAAATAACTCTCAGACTAATTGGAAATGTTGCTATCAGATTTCAGCGCAGCTAGAAGAGGATAAAGAGGCAATCGAAATAGAAAATCGCGCTTCGGGAAAATTTATTTTAGCAACTAATGTTATCCATGAATCCCAACTAAGCCACTCAGACATGATTAAAGAATATAAAGCTCAACAATCATGTGAGAGAGGATTTGCGTTTCTTAAAGACCCTTTATTCTTGACAGACAGCATATTTCTCAAATCACCGGAGCGCATTGAAGCATTATCAATGATTATGGGGTTATGTTTGTTAGTTTATACTTTAGGTCAAAGACAGTTACGTGAAAGTTTATTAGCTCAAAATCAAAAACTAAAAAACCAATTAGGTAAACTCACATATAGACCCACTCTCAGATGGATATTTCAATGTTTCCAAGGTATTCATTTATTAATTGCTAATGGAGTTTCACAAATCTCAAACCTCTCTGATGAAAGATTATGGATATTACAATTCTTCCCTAATGCTTGTCGTCGCTACTATTTATTAGTTTGATTGTCATTTTACTCAAACTTTCCTGTTATCAACTTTTGCAAGAGTTACTCACTCTATTCTCAGTAACTCTACTTTTTATGCAGTATTTTTTATAACCATCCATTTTTTCCTAACTTCAGCTTGATTTTTGACTTTCTATCCCTTATTACTTTGGTTTTTTATTAAAAACTAGCGGACATATTCCCTATCATTTCTTTTGTGACACTTTCAGGTGCGGAATGTAGGTTAGAGCTGATCATGGCTAAAGCACGGCACGGTGAAACAGGAACAGCAACGGTATTTTTTGACAAGTCCTATGGAATTATCCAGAATTTGCGCTCATGTAATATGTGAGTCCTCAAACTGCTGTCAAAACCATCCGCCTCCTGTATCGGAATTTTTACTGGGGGGTATTGATAATAGCCCTAGTAAAAACTCTGAACAAATAGAGATATCCCCAAGTATTGATAGCCCTAGTAAAAAGCGCAGAAATTGGGGTGAGGGTAACGGCACTATTCATTGGCGCACCATTACTAGGGGTGGAAAGGACTACCCCCAGGCTTACTATCATTGGCAGGAAAAAGGGAGAAAGAAGACCAAGTACATTCCCAAACATTTACTGGGGGTTATTCAAGAAGCAGAGTTCAAGAAGCGCCCAATTATAGAAATTTTGGCATTACTGGGTGTTGTGCCTAGCCCTAGTAAAAACACATTACTGGGGGATATCGAAAATAGCCCTAGTAATAATGGCGGACAATCAAAAATACCCCTCAGTAAAGACGGCCCTAGTAACAATGGCGGACAATCAGAAATACCTCCAAGTATTGATAGCCCTAGTAAAACTAGACGGGATAAAGGATTGGGTAGTGGCTCCATTCAGTGGAAAACCATCACCCTTCATGGCAAAGATTATCCCCAAGCTTGGTATCACTATGAGTTTTGGAAAGATGGCGATCGCCTTCTTAAAAAGTGCAAGTATATTCCAAAACGACTATTAGTGAGAATAGAGAAGTTAGAAGCAGATAAAGCCCCATTTAAAGATATTTTATCGGTATTGCAACTCAAATTATAGAAAAACCATTACTTAGAAAAGTCGCGCAAATCGTAAATTCTGGGTAAGTCTACTACAGGTTTACAATATCCCGTCCAACTCGATTGCTTGGATAACCTTTTGGCGCAAGTCGTAACTACCCAAACTCCGCGCATAAGATTCACCAAGTAAAAGTGCATTCAAAGATTTTGATTGCAACACTGCTATCAATAAACTTAAAACTATCACTGGAATTAAAACAATTAACTGTTTCCAAGTCACCCCAGCAAAACTACCAAAAGTCCACATAATATAATTTTGAATGCGTTCTTTTGAGCTAAATTGCAATAAGATACTCACAATTGCACTCGTAGCATAGCCAAACAATAACCCTAAAATCAGTAGCGTCATTGTCTCTTGCACTCGGCGAGAAACAACTAACATCATCCCTAAAACTAATGCTGCGCCAAGACTTGCTGCTATCACTAAACCAAAATCACTAATTATCCCCAAATCTGCTAATAGTGTTGGTGTCATAGCACTTGCTGTCAGCACAACTAACGCTACCCCTAAACTTGCACCAGAACTAATTCCCAATACAAAAGGCCCCGCTAAGGGATTTTTAAATAGGGTTTGCATTTGTAAGCCACTCACACCTAAAGCCGCACCCGCTAAAGTTGCAGTTATAGCTTTAGGTAAGCGAAATTTGAGAATAATATTAGCCCATGTTGCTTTTTCCGGTTCTTGTCCGAGTAGAATATTGATGACTTCATGAATAGGAATAGAGACTGAACCTAAAGCTAAGTCCAATAAAAATGCAAATAGTAAACCTATTAGTAAACTTGAGAAAATAATGCTTTTTATAACTGGAGATTTTTGGTTAAATAGAGAATTTTTAAATTTATATTTTTCACTTAACATTATTTAAAAATTTTGTGATAATAAAACAGTTGATGATTAGGTAATATATCTGGATGCATGATTTTAATCAAGTCAGATAAAACTATATCTGGGTTACTAATTCCGCCTTCCCAGTAATCATTACCTCCACTTTCATTAACACGGGCATTGTTATTATAAAGATTGCCTGTTTTCGCCGCCTTAAAATCAGCATAGCGATTATCTTCTGCGACTAAATCCTTTAAAATTTGCCAAGATTGGCTAAAATTTAACCAGTAGTCACCATTAGCAGCACGTTCTAAAACTACTTCAAAAGAAAGCGGGAGACTACCAGCAGATTGATCGTTACTCCAAAGATAGTTACCTCCTGCATCCGCGAGATATTTGGCTACATAGCTTTTACCACCTGGCATAAACCAAGTACCTTTAAAGTTAAAGCCAACAAATACACTCGGACGGTTTTTCACAGATTGAGCTTTTTGAGCTATTTGTTCATATTTATTAGCAATTTCATTAAATATCTTTTCTGCTTTGGCTTCTTGGTTGAAAAATAAAGCCGTAAATTTTAACCATTCACTTCTTCCTAATGGCGTATCTTCCATATATTCAGCATTTACCCCAACTTTTAAACCCGCTTCTGTGAGTTTGGCATAACTATCAGTTTGGGAATTTCCTGTGCCAAAAGTTGTTACTAAGTCGGGATTTAATTCTAATAGCCTTTCTATATCTACATTAGAATTATTACCTACTTGTGTAATCTTGCCGGCTTTAATTCTCTCAACTACATCAAGAGTGTTGACTTGTTTGCTATCATTAATACCAATCAGTTTATCTACTACGCCTAATTTGGCTAGGTGGGGTAAATGAGTTGTAGATAAAGAAACTATAGAATTAATGGGAACTGTAATTACCTGTGCTTGATTAAATCCTTTTGGTGTGGGAGTTCCGCATTGAACTAAAACATATTGAAACTGGGTTTTGGCATTCTGCCAAGGGTTTTTGATGGTGATTATTTTGTAGTTGTTATGATATTCTACTGCCAAACCTGTGGCGTAGGTGATTTTGATTTTTTTGGGAAAGTAATCTTGATTGGGATTATAGTTTTGAATGCAGCCATTAGTAGATGTGGGAATTGTCGTACTATTACAGGCAATGATTAAAGTTGCTATTAAGAAGACTTGGCATAAAAATTTAATCAATTTTGAGTGAGTTGTTTTAACCAATTTCATAGCTTCTAGAGAAATATCATTTTTATCTCACGCAGAGAGAGATACTCAGAAAACTGCTTTATATTTTGGTATGAGATTTCAAAAACTATAAATTATACTGAATCTGGTGGATAGCAATATTCAACAACTTTATTACCTTTGACCAAATGTTCATTGACAATAGTTTCTGCTACATTTGAATTAACACGAGTGTACCAAGTCCTGTCTTCAGAATAAAATACAACTGGCCCTAATTGACAAACTTCTAAACAGCCAGATGTTCTTACTTCCACTTCTAAACCTGCTTTTTCGACTGCTGATTTTAAAGCATCAAATGTGGGTTGCCACTTCCGGGAAGGAAGACAGCGTGTAGAGGTACACACGGAAATATAAGAACGCTTTAAGGGATTTTTGGTAAACGGTATTGGTTTTTTTCCCAATACATAAATATCTCGTAGTTCCTCATAAAAAGCTAACTTTGATAAATTAGGCTTGCCTTCTGGTAACAAATTTTCACCTTCCACGTATGGATTTGGCAAGAAAATAGTCATGAGGTTTTCATCTGCACCATTCCAAAAATCGATTCCCCAACTTCTAGGGATACCTTCTGCATTAAATCGTCGGTAAAATGCAGCACGACTTACTTGACGTTGTTGCCTTAATTCCAAAGGAGTCTGACAATGAGGGCCGCCTAAATTAGCCTCTATACATAGGTGTAAATGCCAACCTTCTGTCACTACTGTGAGATATCCATCATAGAGGATACAAATTTTAGGTGGAGCATTAAATTCTAATTCTAATACACCACCTTGAACGATATGCCCTACCCCTACCTGCTGCCAATTCTGCTGAAATAGAGTGTAGAGTAGTGATGACAAAACATCGGTACTCGAATCAAAATATTCATATTCAATTTTTCCACCTGTAGATAAAGGTTCAGTGACGATTTTATTTAGTGGTGTTACCCAACAATTAAATTCAGCCATTTAAAACTCTCCTCTGCGCGATCAACAATTACTTCTATTAAAATGTAGAACTCAACCCAACTTGAAAAACTCTCCCCCCATCAGGATAACCAGGAAACAACTGGTAACGCTGATCAAAGATATTATCTACACTACCTGTAAATATCAAGCTCTCACTTAGAGGTACACGCATTTTGAAATCAAAAGTAGTGTACCCAGGTAAAGATTCTGTATTAGTATTGTTTATTGGATATGCACCTAAAGAATGCATCAGTATTCCAGCATATAAACCTTGAGAAGTTTCATAAGAAAGTCCTGCGTTTAAACTGTCTGCACCCGCAAACCGTAACTCTTTATCGACTTCGGCAGAGTTTGTACTTTTTAAAATTCGCGGATCGTTTGCTGTATAACCAACAAAAGCATAGACATTTTTTGCTAACTGCAAATTTAAAACTGCTTCAATTCCTGTAGTACGAACTTTTCCAATATTTTCGTAGGTAGCTATGGGAACAGCAAAGTTATAGGCGATTAAATCTGATATTGTGTTATTGAAATATGTCAAACGTAACAGACCAAAATCGCCTAGCTTTTGGTCAACTCCAATATCATAACTATCGCCTTTCTCTGGACGTAGATTAGGATTACCAACGTAAGTACTACCATTGGCATATAAGTTGAAAAGATTCGGCGCACGGAAATTCTTGATATAGTTAGCTCTCAGGGTAGTAGAGTCTGTCAGAGCAAATTTTGCCCCGATACTTGGTGATGTAAAAGAGCCATTTGTCAAGCTGCTAAAATCCTGGCGTAAACCTAAGTTGGCAGTGAAACTAGGAGTAAAGTTAATTTCATATCTAGCAAATAGCGCCCCTTGACTAATGCTATCGTCGTAAGTGACTGTTTTTGTATCAACAGAAAAGTCGAATGTACTATTAGTAGCCGATACATTGCGGTAATCAAAGCCATAAACTACAGTTTGATTATTAGCAAATTTCCAACTGTGTTGTGCTTGCAATCCATAAGAAGCTTGCCTGTTATCATATCGTGCTTGGGATGAATTGCGACTATCAAAACGAGTGTTGAGGAAATCTGCATAAACTCTTGCTGTTAGCAGCGAATCATCCCCACCTCCTAATTTTGAGTTCCAGGTTAAATCAGTGAGAACTTGGTCTGTGTATTTGCGATCGCTATCAGTCAACGAGTTAAAATAACCTTGACCAAATAATGGTTCAGGAATGGGGACTCCTCCTGGTACTCCTTGGTCTTTACCTAAATACAGAGTTGAGAGGGTAAGGGTGTTACGCTTTCCTAAATCCGCCTCCAGCTTGACATTAAAGTTATTGTAGAGAACATCGTTATTTTCCCTAGTCCCGGTGAAATTCGCCTCTGGGATGGAAAAAGGGTAGTTATTTTCAGCTTGGGTACGGTTATAACCTACAACCCAACCAATATCTCCTATTTTTCCGCTACTATTCATAGTCTGCTGATTTAATCCATACGCGCCAAAAGTAACACCCGCTTGTGTTGTCACTTTTTCTGTAGGGCGACGAGTGATAATATTAACCCTCTTTTGTCACTCTAGGCAGAGGAAAAGTAGAAATCAGGATGAGTCAGGAAAATAAAAATTGAACTTGTGAGGTTATAAACGATAGACTGAAGTTTAGAAAAACCATGAGACAATTGAGGGATAGGAAAAACAGTTAACCAGGGAAATATCAGATTAAATAAAGTAAAAGGTTGAATTATCAAACGAAGATTGTTAAGAATATTCTTCCAGCCCTTTCCATCATCCCACCAGGGGTGTTCAGTTAATTTTGATTGGGATTTTGGCGCAGAAGATTGCATTTGTTCAGAGTGAAGGCTAACCATCAGGTAAGCACTACACACAATTTCCCACCAACGTTCAATATCACAGTAGCGAGTCAAACGGTAATCTGCCCAACCTAATTCATTTTTACTTTGCTTCAAGCCATATTCAACCCAAGTTCTTAACCCATAAAAGTTACCAACATCTCTTGATGTAATGCCTGAATACTTACTCATCACATACCAAGTAGTGTTCTCAGGTAAATTCTCACTGTCTGTGGTAATCTGCCAATATCTTTGTTCTTGTCGTTTGCCGTGAATTATTTCTCTAATATATCGATTTTCACTGCTCAGGTCAGAAAATACACGCTTGAACCTCTGCCACTCTAAATATTGAGTATGTTGTCTCGGAAGTATCTCTACAGAATGGTTTTAGCGAATCGCTACTATATAGTTGAGATTCATTTCATCTAACACGGATATGAAATTAGTCTCACTCTCTCCATATAAACTATCTGCCAGTACTAAGTTAAATTTAAAGCCCATTGATTTTAGCTTCCGCATCAGCATTGCTGCTATTTGTGGCTTGGTTAAATACTTATCTTCTGGCTTTAATCTTTCACGGGGTTTGTATACTTCAAACAGCAGTGGAAAAGTCATTCCGCAGAATACACCATACGCCGTGACTGCTACAATTCCATTTTCTACTTTACCCAAATTACCTATATACTGCCGTTTCACATAATCTGTCTTGCTTCCTTTCTTTTTATCTCCTGTCTCATCAATAATTAACCCTCTTTTGTCACTCTAGGCAGAGGAAAAATAGAAATGAGGTATATTGAAGTTTTGCAAAATTGGGCGAGTCAGAT
>NZ_JACKZU010000488.1:0-5149 GCF_014222165.1 Nostoc sp. 2RC | reverse complement strand
GAGCGATCCAACAGCTTAGGGATAGACGACGAAACCAAGTGTGAGGTGTAATTTCAAGACTTGTGTGTACACCGTAGGCCTGCGGGGAGGGGAGACAAAGCGTAGCTTTGGCGGGGTGGGGTTTTTCAGCTTAATCATGACTATCTACTTAACTAGGAATTTTTAATCACTAGGCTTATTAAATATTTCTATAATTTGGCGACAAATGTGTTTGAGTTTATCCTCAATTTCACCAGAAGGCGAAGATGCGCCGACAACACTCCAGTTTTCTACTGTGGAAAGTCGCCACGCTTCACCACGATGATCGAAGCCAGCCACCTCTACACCGATCGCTCGCCGTGAATTGTTGATGGGATCTTGATAAAATCGAATTTGGATTAATACGCTGCGACTTCGCCAAGATTTGCTAATACCAGGAAAGTGAAAGCCAATATCTATAGAATCCGGATCGACTAACTCCCTGGTTTGGGGGTCATTCTTCCAGGGTTTGAGGTCAGATTTGGCATCAGGAAACTCGAATTTGAACAAATTAACTACCGTAGCAATTTTGCTGGCGAGTTCTAGGTTAATTGCTTGTTCAGATGCGTTCACTAAAAACCACTCCTATATTGCGTCGGCGTCTGGGGAAATGTAATGATAAGAAAACCGCCAGAATGCTTATACTATTGGTGTTTCAGCTTATCAAGACCTTTAAATTTTCGCAACTTTAAATCAAGTTTTTCTAACAATATTCCAATTAACGAATGCGAAAAATTCCTTGTTGTTGAAACTAAATGACACTTATTAAGCAATTATACTTAAAATTTTCTTAAAAGTAGTTAAGTTCATCCTGCTTCTAAAAAAGAATGGATTTCGTGTTGAGTGTTGACGGCGACGCCTCCGTTGGTGTCAACTTACAGCATTTTAGATAAATACACCACGCACTAGTAGTTCGCTTTCGTGACTTAGCGGGGTAAAGGGAAAAGGGGAAAGGTTTTAAATCCTTTACCTCTTCCCCTTTCCCCAGCCCTCACAAGCGCATTTTTGGGTTGGTAGAGTACCAGGGGCACAAAGCCTTGCGTCCTTACAATGATTCGGTTTGAAAATGTGTATTCCATTCAATTAAAAATCGCCATAACGCGAAACGGGCGGTTAGAAAGTGCGTCTACACAAACTCTCGCCACCTGCGTGGGTTTCCAAATTTTTTAGTTGTTAAATATTACTCTTGATGACAATTAATAATTCTCGCATTGTTACCTATAGCCCCGCTTATACCATTGTTCCTACTTACGAGTGCTTTAATCGCTGTAGTTACTGTAACTTTCGCACTGAACCAGGTAAAAGTCCTTGGATGAATATTTTTGATGCAGAAAGTATTTTCAAATCACTCGAAAGTGAAAAAGTTTGTGAAATTCTGATTTTAAGCGGTGAAGTGCATCCCCATTCACCAAAGCGTCAAGCATGGTTTCAAAGGATTTATGATTTATGTGAATTAGCACTTTCAAGGGGGTTTCTACCACACACCAATGCAGGGCCATTGAGTTTTGCAGAGATGGAAATGCTCAAGGGTGTAAATGTTTCAATGGGGCTGATGTTGGAACAATTAACCCCAACATTATTAAATACCGTGCATCGACATGCACCGAGTAAATTACCACAAGTCAGACTGCAACAATTACAATGGGCGGGAGAGTTGCAGATTCCTTTTACAACAGGATTACTTTTAGGAATTGGAGAAACTGTTAATGATTGGTGGGAAACATTAGCCGCAATATCTGAATTGCATCAGCGCTACCATCACATCCAAGAAGTAATTTTACAGCCTCATAGTCCTGGACTTCAACAGAGTTTTAATGCACCGCCTTTCAACCCCCATCAATTACCAGAAGTCATCGCTAAAGCACGTGAAATTTTACCAGATGATATTACAATTCAAATTCCACCAAATTTAATTAAAGATGACCAATGGTTACTTGCTTGTGTAGAAGCTGGTGCGCGAGACTTGGGGGGAATTAGCCCAAAAGATGAAGTTAATCCTGATTATCCTCATCTTCAAAAGCAGGTTTTGAGAAAAATCTTACAACCTGCGGGATGGGAATTGATTGAGCGTTTACCAGTTTATCCAAAATTTGATGGATGGTTATCCCAAGAATTACAAACATCAGTGAAATGGTGGCGAAGTACTTTTAAATCCCCATCGCAAGTTTGAAAATTTTTCGTTAAGCTGCAATGATTTCTTGGACTAAAACATAAGGCTGGACGATGAGAGTATTGAATCGCTTGGTGACATTAGTATTCCATTCTCCCAACTGTGCTGTAGTGGGTTTGGTAATCAATTTTTCATTAATCCATTGTTCTACTGATGGAGTATTATCATTTGCGATCGCTACCCCAACATCCACTAAGTTTAACTCAAGCGCTACCAAAATTACTGCATCTCGCTGCACATGAGGAATCAACCATTCCCACTCTGCTTCGTCCAAGGTTTCTGTTAATTCTGCTCTCAAATCCGACATACTTTTTTAGTTTCTATTCCCTAATAGACTATTTTACATACATTAGTCACAGCAGATTCGGAGTTTATAAGACAATACAGTTCAGTTAAGCCTTTCTTTCTTCTCTTTGCGTCCTTTGCGTCCTTGGCGGTTCGTTAAAAAAATTGAATTTGACCAAGAGTTTTAGCCTTAACTGAACCGTATTGGTTTATAAGATACAGACTCTTATAAGAGTTTCTTTGAAAAGTGCTTAGCTGTGATTTTAATTACCTCCCTTAATCCCTACTTGGTAACAGGGGGGAAAGGGGAAAATCTAATTCCCTCTCCTTATAAGGCGGGGGTTAGGGTGGGGTAAAAAATATTTGATACATCAATCATGACTTTTCAAACATCGTCTTAGGGCGAACAGCCGTTCGCCCCTACCCATGTAATTCATTTACCTAAAAAACGCTGTATTATTTCCTAACTCCCAACTCCTAACTCCTAACTCCTAACTCCTAACTCCTAACTCCCAACTCCTAACTCCCAACTCCTAACTCCTAACTCCTAACTCCTAACTCCCAACTCCTAACTCCCAACTCCCAACTCCTAACTCCTAATTAAACCTCAGATTTCATTTCCTCAATCTCAAACAAAGACACAATTACTCCTGCTATGGGAATAGCGATAAAAACACCCAATAATCCTGCTACTCTAGCGCCTACTAACAAAGCAAAAAATACTACTACAGGATTCAAATTTAGCGCACCTTGCATAATTCTTGGTGCAATCAAATTGTCTTGTATCTGTTGAAGAACAATACAACTTACTAATACTTTTACTGCTAACCAAAAACCTTGAGACAATACAAATAAAGTTACAATACTGATTGCTAATGTTGCACCTATGCCAGGAATAATATCAATAATCCCCACAATTACTGATAATAATAAAGCAAAAGGTACTTGTAATATTAAGAAAACTAAGAAAGTCGCACTTGTAAGAAATAAACTTAATAAAAATTGTCCTCTAAAAAATCCCAGAAAGGCGCGTCTAATAACTCTAGTAAATCTATCGCGGCGGTGTTTTGGGACTATTTTTAATATAAAATTCCATAGCTTTTCGCCATCTAACAACATAAAAAAAGCTACGACTGCAATTAATATAAAAGTGACAAAATTGGTCAAAAATCCTTGTAATATAGTTAAACTAGTAACTATACCTGATATAGCTTGATTGCGTAATTGTTCTTGAACAAAACTTAAATCTATATTTAAATTGCGACTGCGTAAAAAGTCTTCTAATTTGTCTAATAAGGGTAATAAAGAATTTAAAAATCCAGTGATACTATCAATTAATTGTTGTCCTTGAGATAAGATTGTTAAACCGACGGTTATTATCACACCGCCAATAATTACAATACTCAGCAAAAAAACCACACCAACTGCTACACCGTGGGGCAAAAAACGCCGCAGCCATTCCACAGGATAGCTGAGCAAAAAAGCCAAAATAGCAGCGAATGTAAAAATAACGATGACTGCTTCAAAGTAAGCTAAAAGTTGTACAATTGCCCATCCAGAAGCAACCAAGAGTAAAAAGCGGACTAACGCCAGATTGTTTAATCGTTGCCACAAATTTTTGGCATCAAAGCCGCTCATGTTAATTTGGGATTTTAGATTTTAGATTTTGGATTATTCAAGTCTTGAAGAAAAAGTGTTACTGAAATTTTCAGTAAAACTATTGGCAAACTGGTGGCTTCCAAGTAAAAAATATTTCTTTGCTAGTGTTAACTGTTGCCTGTTGACTGTTGACTGTGAACCGTCAACGACTATGCGCTGTTATTTATTTTCTTGGAGTTCCATTGAACTTTAGATTAAAAGAATGTAATAGCGATCGCCACCCCCTAAAGTATATATTTCAACTTTTCTAACTCATCGTCCTAAATCATGCATTTGATTAATTACAACGGTACACTTTTGTGCCAAAGCTTCTAACTCTTCTTTATTGCTGGAACTGGGAGCAGCAATTAAGTTACCAATTCTTACCGTTACGGGAACTGCGCGGGGTATTTTCGAGCCTTTTTCTAAAATTGCCTCAGTACCCCAAACACTTACTGGTAATATTGGGGCTTTGGCTTTCGCCGCTAACAGCAGCGCACCTCTTTTTGGGTCTGTAATTTTACCGTCTGGGGTGCGAGTACCTTGCAAAAAAACACCCACAGCCCAACCATTATTTAGGTATTCTAAGGCTGCACGGATAGCATTGCGATCGGCGCTTCCCCGACTCACTGGGTAAGCACCATACAACTTGATTGCTTGCGCCAAAACAGGGATTTTAAATAATTCTTCCTTAGCCATGTACGCCACTGGACGGCGTACACAATTAGAGACAATTGGCGGGTCAAAGTAACTAGCGTGATTGCTCACCACCACTAATGGCCCAGATTCAGGTACATTTTCCGCGCCATAAATGTTACCCCGAAAGTAAGCGTGAAGCATGGGGCTAACGACTGACCATTTAAAGGCGTGGTAAAGTGCCAGACTAATAAACGGTTCGCGGTTTTTGTCCACAGAAGGTAATGCCAATTAGACTGACATTTAGCATAAGCGATCGCAACGCCCAAGGCAAACGCATTCAAGGGGATGAGGCAATATGGTTCGGTTAAAGGGGAAAGGGGAAAGGGGAAAGGGAAAGGG
>NZ_JACKZU010000487.1:0-5268 GCF_014222165.1 Nostoc sp. 2RC | reverse complement strand
CTCCCCATCTCCCTACTTCCTCATCTCCCACATCCCCCATACCCAATGCCCAAATCTAAAATCTAAAATCTAAAATCTAAAATTAATTATGAGCGGATTAGTGACTGCGATTAGCACAGGTGCAGCTGCTTTTAGTGCCACAAACATCGATGATATTGTTATCTTGACGCTGTTTTTTTCTCAGGTGAATGCTAAACTTCGGCGTTGGCATATAGTCACTGGTCAATATCTCGGTTTTACAGCGTTGGTAATGGCTAGTCTTCCTGGTTTCTTTGGTGGCTTAATGTTACCAAAACCGTGGATTGGACTATTTGGTTTAGTGCCCATAACAATTGGTATCAAGTGCTTGCTAAACCGAGAAGATGATGAATCCCAAGAAACAGAAACACAAACTCAGCAGTCTGAAGGCTCATATATAAGTAAATTTCTTAACTTTCAAACTTACAGCGTAGCAGCAGTTACCTTTGCCAATGGTACTGACAATATTAGTATTTATGTTCCTTTATTTGCTAGCAGTACTTGGGAGAGTTTGCTAATAATTCTGGGAGTATTTTTTATGTTAGTGGGATTTCTATGCTATCTAGCGTACAAGTTAACTCACAATACAGCGATCGCCTCCCTTTTAACTCGTTACGGTAACGATTTTATGCCTTTTGTCTTAATGGGATTAGGCGCTTTTATCATTATGGATAGTGGTAGCTGGTCATTAATCATCAATCATTAGTCATCAGTCATCAGTCAACAGTCATCAGTCATCAATCAACAATCATCAGCAACTAACTTCCCATTTCAGTTTTAAAGAATACAAAAAATTATTTGGCATCCTGTTATACATCTAAAAAAAGAGGTATTAAATTTGTCGATTTTAGAATTTTCTTTATTAGTTTGGCTGGGTTCATTTAGCGCAGGGTTGTTAGGGGCGTTAACTGGGTTGGGGGGTGGAGTAGTAATTGTCCCTTTGTTAACTTCAATGTTTGGCGTCGATCTGCGATATGCTGTTGGTGCTTCTTTGGTGTCTGTAATTGCTACTTCATTGGGTGCAGCATCTACTTATATTAAAAAAGGCTATACCAATTTACGATTGGGGATGTTTTTAGAAGTAGGAACAACAATTGGTGCCATCATTGGTGCAACAATCGCTACTTTCGTATCTGTAAAAGCCCTAACTATTGTATTGGCGATCGTTCTGATTTATTCAGCATATCTTTCACAACGACCGAGAATAGAAAACACTCAAGATGAACCAGCAGATCCTCTAGCAGACTATCTAAAACTCAATAATAGTTATCCAACTCCCGATGGACTAATGTCTTATAAAGTTTATTCAGTACCAGTGGGGTTTAGCATGATGATTTTAGCTGGGGTGCTTTCTGGACTGCTGGGTATTGGTTCCGGCGGATTTAAGGTTTTGGCAATGGATCAAGCCATGCGTCTACCTTTTAAAGTTTCCACCACCACTAGCAATTTTATGATCGGCGTCACAGCAGCAGCCTCAGCCGGAGTTTATTTAGCACGAGGTTACATCGATCCTGGACTATCCATGCCGGTGATGTTGGGAGTATTACCTGGTGCTTTTTTGGGCGCACGAGTCCTTGCAGGAACTCAAACAGAGATTTTAAGAACTATTTTCAGTATTGTGCTGGTGGTAATGGCTTTAAAGATGGTTTACAACAATTTAATAGGGGGGCTGTAGAATGTATAAAATAAATACTGGTTTCGGCTGGGCATCATCACCACAGCCAGAGAGCAAAGTAATTGCACTCACTTTATCACCAGAAAATTCCGATTCTGATATTGAAAATTTAGAAGCACAGCAAGTTACTAAACTAGCACAATTACCGAATACCTGTGAAATTGATGCTAACAATAATGTCAGTAAAATATCAAGCGAGCAACAATTAGAATATTTGCTGAGCAATCTACTAAAATATGGCGTTTTAACAGCTAGTGCCGTGGTTTTAGTGGGAGGTATTCTCTACTTGATTCATCATGGTGGTGAACCTGCGAGATATCAATTATTTCAGGGAGAGCCATTACAATTTCGCTCACCAGTAGGTGTAGTACAAGCAGTTTTTTCAGGTAGCGATGCCTACGACGGGCTACGCCTACGCGGTATTATTCAACTGGGACTATTAATACTAATTGCTACTCCAATTTTACGCGTAGTAATTTCTCTATTGACTTTTCTATTCAAGCGAGAATTCATCTATGTAATTGTTACTTTCTTAGTCCTCGCCAGCCTCACTTACAGTCTTTTATTAGCATATTATTAAACAATTTGCCAGTCACAAATACAGTTATATAATAACGATTTAAACCCTACTAAAAAACTTGCTTTTTTATAAAAATGGGGGACAAAAAAGCGCCGAATTTATTAATTCCGCTTTGTAATTACTCAAAGTTAAATTAGCAAATACTCTTGTGGGCTGTAGAAAAGTCTGAACGCCAGAATAAGGCGTAAACATTCTTTACGTACATTTATGCAAAAAACAATGAAAATATCTTGCTTTTCCCAGTCTCCAGTTACTATTTTGAAAGCCCGTCTATTGAAATCTATCAAAATCCTATCTTTATCAATCATCATGAACCTTGCAAAAGTTCATTAATCGAGCTGAGACTTTGTTGAATTAGCTCTAGTAAATAATTTCTTAATGAATCAATATTTGCCACGGAAAAATTTAATAATCCTAAAGCATATAACAAACTTGAAATTCCTATAATTAACGCCAGAAATCTCCCAAAGCAGCCCGGATTAATTTCAATAAAACCTAATTTAGATTGCCCGATGACAGCAATTGTAATAAATACAATTCCTGCTATGACGAATGTGTTATTTGCAGCTAAATCTGTCATTTTCCTATTTAGATACTCCAGTATTTTGATTGTAACTATAGGAATCTGATTTGACTAATGAACATATTTGTGTAAGGAGGGAACAGGGAACAGGGAACAGGAAAAAAGAAATTTAGGTGTGTACTGAGTTTTTTTACCAAATCAAATATGAGTCCTATCTATATAGTAGTCAGATTTGATTAATGAACTGAACTGTATAGGCGGCAGGCAAGAAGCAATAGGGTTATAAAAGAGTAAAGTGTACGGAATTTTGTTCAAAAATCAAATAGCATTCCTATATTACGTGTTAGGGTTGTTGACTGTTAACCGTCAACAGTCAACAGTCAACAGTCAACACCGATATTGTTCACAACTCAAATAGGATTGCCATAGCAAAGGACTGCATGACTATTCCTGAGTTTTGAGGGCCAACAACCCAAAATGGTATCACTTGTGTACTAGACTAAAGTCTACTTTTTAGTTTAAACTACACTAAGTAGATAGGAATAGTGGGTTTTATGCAAAGCTTCCCAAAAATGAGTCAAGAGTTGAGCCTCGAAAACCAGACAATGACTGAGCAGTTAGAGCCAACTATTTCAAAGGACTTCAAAAAAGATATCTTCAAAAAGCTCAGAGGCGGATTTTTTCTAGTACTGGGATATTTATTGTCACCACTATGCTGGTGGAATGACTTACTTTTTAATCTGCCAATAGCTTATGCTTTTGGCTATGGATGCAGTTTACTTTCCCCGAAATTACTTTTACCCTGTTCCATTATAGGGTATTGGCTCTCCAATATTGTGGGAATTCTGTTGATGCAATTTGGTTCTCAGGACATGTTTCAAAAAGAACCCAAAGAGCGTAACCTCAAAAAAGAGTTATTTACTGGTTTAATTTCTTCAACAGTTTATACCTTGTTAATTTTGGTATTGATACAGTTGAAAATCATCGATTCTCCTGTTTTATTCTCCAACGGCTAAGGGAGTTTTTCTCTCATTTTCTGATTTGAACAAAAGTGGTTCACTGTTAACTGTTGACTGTGAACCATCAACGGTCAAAAGTCAACAAGAAAATTCAAAGTTCCTACCTAGATAAAGTTTTCAACCATCCTAAATAGAGACATCAAATAAAAATTATGAGTCAAATTGTAGAAGAAGTTTTATTAGCGAACCGCACCTACGTTGAAAATTTCGGCGATAAAGGCGACCTTACCATACCCCCTGCTCGTCGATTTGCAATTCTCACTTGTATGGATGCTCGACTTGACCCAGCTAAATTTGCTGGGTTGGTGGAGGGAGACGCCCATATAATTCGCAATGCAGGGGGACGGGCCAGTGATGATGCAATTCGCTCTTTGGTAATTTCCTACAAATTACTTGGGACTCGTGAGTGGTTCGTGATTCATCATACAAATTGTGGTATGGAAACCTTCACAGACCAAGTTATTCGGAGTTTATTGGCTAATAGTCTGAAAACTGCAAAGATAGACGACACCGGTTGGTATGATGTTGGTTCTGGAGGCGGTTCCACCGAAGCCGAGTTTATTGATTGGTTGACCATTGGCGAACAAGCACAAAGTGTGTATGCAGACGTGAAGCGGATTCGTTCTCACCCATTAGTACCGCCAGAAATTCCGATTTACGGCTACCTTTACGATGTCAAAACTGGCGAATTAATAGAAATTCCCCAAGCTACAGAAGTTGGTCGAGCTATTTAGCTCACGCTTTTTATTATCGAAAACTGGAGTTGAAAACACCGTCCTCAAGGAGCGGCTTCATTATGATACTAAAACTGTGATATCTCTGTGACAAGGCTAGTTATAATTTAAGCTATGTGCAAATGAGGTCAGGTTTTCTATGACTGCACCTATAGAAATTCGCAAAAAAGCGATCGCTCTGCTAGAACAATTACCGAGAGAATCTTTAGTAAAAGCAGTTGAATTTTTAGAGTACCTTTCTCACGAGGCTTCACAGGTATCAGAAACGCCAAAACCTCAAGCAAGTGAAGCAACTTTGATTGAAATTATTCAACGCTGTTTACCACCCCAAGAACAAGACAAATTAACTTATTTGCGTCAGCAAAACGAGACTGGAGAAATTACAGAAACAGAGCATCAGGAACTACTGATGTACATTGAACGCGTCGAACAACAAGATGCCAAACGCGCAGAAGCATTGATTCAACTGGCTCAACTTCGCAATGTTGATTTGAAAGTGCTGATTAATGAGTTTTTACCTACACACATTTATGTAACCTGATGTCGGAGCGAGTCCCAGAATCAATTAGGCGTGTTGTTGCTGCTCGTGCCCTTGGTTACTGCGAGTATTGTTATTGTTCGGAGCAATTTGCTACACAGAGCCAGGACTTACGCAACTGGCACAAATAGCGGGCGGGGCGTAACCCTACTACACGACAATTTAAATCAAACCAAGCACA
>NZ_JACKZU010000486.1:0-5293 GCF_014222165.1 Nostoc sp. 2RC | reverse complement strand
GTTTTATTACTAGAAAAAATGAAAATATTTATAACTTAGTTTATCGTAGAACTGAAAATTATCATGACTAACAGCCGTTCGCCCCTACTGTTATAATTTTCAATTATTTTTTATATAAATAACATGAATAGGATTTATGCAAGTACTATTTTGTCAGGTTTTTAAATTGGTATCAGGGACTTCTAAGTAAAAAATATTCCACGGAAGACTGTTAACTGTTAACGACCCCAAGCGCAATAATTTATTTTTTGGAGTTACCTAAATAATATGGTGCGTTACAACTTCTGTGTAACGCACCGTATTAGTTGAGATTTACTGTTCCCTAATTGAAAAAGTGCTTACTTGACACCAGCTGCTGTTTTTTGAGTTTTAGTAGCACCTGCGCTGCCATTTTCTCCCTTAATTTCTGCTACTTGTAGATGAGCTTCTAAGAACCACAGACGTTTGTCAATGGTGCGGGAAATTTCAGTGTAAAGATCGGCGGTATCAGCATCACCTAACTCATCGGTTTTAGCGATCGCTTCTCTGATATGTTTCGCGTAAGGTGCAAAACGATCTGCTAAAGCTGTTACATGGTCTTTACCATCCAAAATATCAAAGGGATATTCTGGCAAAATGGAATTATTCGCAGCAGCGCGCGCTGTTCCTACGGCATATCCACCCAAAGCGGTGACGCGTTCTGCAACCATATCAACATATTCTTCCAATTCCCCAGCTATTTCATCAAATAATTCGTGTAACTGGTAGAAATCAGTGCCTTTAACATTCCAATGCGCTTGCTTTGCCTGGGTTTTCAAATCCAAAGTAGCTGCTAGAGTTTTGTTGAGAATAACTACAATTTGTACTCGTGCTTCCGCAGGAATGTCAATGCGGGTAGGGTACAGACGTGATGATAGGGTGTTGTCGCTCATGATTTTAACTTAACTGCCTTTTATATTTAACTTTACAGATTTTACTTGGGAAAGGGAAACTCTCTGACGATAGATTGAATTCAAGCTTGAATGTGTTAATGTTTGTAAATGATACAATTTTGCATGGAATAAATTAAGATTTTGGGATTAAAGTAATTAATCGTTACTCATCAGTGAATAATAAATCACTAACGGACTTCCAAGTAATAAGAATATTCCATTCCTGTTGTTGACTGTTGACGGTTAACGGTTGACGGTTAACAGTCAACAATCAATGACATAAAGCAGAATAATTTACTTTTTGGAGTTGCCCAACGAAATAATGGCTAGTGTCATTAGATCCGATGGTTATCTATGGCATTAAATGTACCACCAAAAAGGCGATCGCGAATTACATCACTGTACAAAAATTCATGGGGAAAACCCAAATCAATTTGACTCACTTCGTTTAAACGCTGCAAATGTTCTGGGGAAAGAGTCACATCCAAATAACCTAAATTATCTTGAAACGCTTTTGCCCAAGAGTTTGTATCTCATGAATATTTTTTCAATAAGTTGTTTGTTGACTGTTAACTGTTGACTGCAAAGACTTTTACTTTGTCAAAATATATCTAATGCTCAATAGCACACTATCCCAACTAAGTGTAGCATTGTAACATCATTACAGCAGGTTACGTTTTCCTATTATGAAGATACTGGTGCTAAACGCTGGTTCGAGTAGCCAAAAGAGTTGTCTGTATGAAATTGCAGATGAGGCTCTCCCCACCCAAGCACCCAAACCTGTTTGGGAAGGGAAAGTCAACTGGACTCAAGACCACGGTGTGGCAGAAATTGAAGTGAAAACTGCTATGGGTGCAACAGTGGAAAATTCTATTTCTGGTGAATCTCCAGAAGCGCACCTCGCTTACATGCTCAACACACTCACCGATGGTGCAACCAAAGTAATTAATCAATTATCAGAAATAGATTTGGTGGGACATCGCGTAGTACATGGCGGGGAAAATTACCGAGAAAGTGTGGTAATTACTGAAGATGTCAAAAAGGCGATCGCCAATCTATCTAACCTAGCTCCAGAACACAATCCTGCTGCTTTAGCTGGGATAAAAGCCATTGAAAATATCTTAGGACAAGTCATACAAATAGCAGTATTTGATACTGCTTTTCATAGCACTATCCCTGATGCCGCAGCAATTTATCCCGGCCCCTATGAATGGGTAGAGCAAGGTATCCGCCGCTATGGGTTTCATGGTATCAGTCATCAATACTGTTCTGGTCGTGCTGCCCAGATTCTCGGCAAAGATTTAGCATCTCTACGATTAATTACTTGTCATCTCGGTAATGGTTGCTCTTTAGCCGCCATTAAAAACAATCGCAGTATTGATACTACTATGGGATTCACCCCTTTGGAAGGGTTGATGATGGGTAGCCGTTCTGGTTCAATCGATCCAGGGATTTTGATTCACCTGTTACGCTACTGTAATTACTCTGTAGAAAAATTAAATGATGTTTTAAATAAAGCTTCTGGCTTACGAGGAATTTCGGGCGTATCTAGTGATATGCGCCAAGTGAGAAAAGCGATCGCCCAAGACAATACCCGCGCTCAACTAGCATGGGATATGTATGTGCATCGCTTGTGTTCTAACATTGGTGCAATGCTCGCCAGTTTGGGGGGATTAGATGCTTTGGTGTTCACCGCAGGTGTGGGTGAAAACTCTCCAGGAATTCGTCAAGCCGCCTGTGACGCTTTTGGATTTTTAGGGTTAAAAATAGACCAGGAAAAAAATCAACAACAGCCAGTTGACGAAGATATTGCCACAGCCGACTCAGCAGTGAGAGTATTAGTAATACATACTCAAGAAGATTGGGCGATCGCTCAACAATGTTGGCAGTTACAGCAAAATTCAAATCTACTAGACTTCTAAGAGAAGTGGGGAAAAGGGTAAGGGTTAAAGGGGAAAGGGCAATTGAAGAAGGCAGAAGGCAGACGGCAGAGGGCAGTCCCAATGAAAATAAACTTGCACATTTGGAATTCTCCCTTTACCCTTTACCCCTTACCCTTTCCCCAATAAAGATGTATCCCTTTCACCACAAGAGTGCAAAAAGCAATTGATTGCAAGAGGTCTAGGGTAAATTGCTAACTTTTGCCTGTTCAAAATAGCCATACACAACTTGAGAGACTTGACGAATAAAATCTCTTGCTCTCAAATCGTTATTTGGTCTTTTCACAAAAATTCCTGCCAAGTAACGCTTACCTGAAGGCGTTTGAATAATACCTGCATCACCTAATACAAAACGCAAAGTTCCTGTTTTATGAGCGATTTTTGCACCAGAACCTAAACCAGATGGTAGCAATTTTCTATTGTGACAGCCATACATAATACCTAGCACTTGAGACTTACTTTTATCAGAAAGTAGCTGATTACTTACCATCAAAGCAGAAAGTTTTACTAAGTCTTTGGCGCTAGTTTTATTAGTTCCATTAAAATCCCCTAACATCCGATGCAAAGCAGTACTTTGCAACCCCCAACTCCGAAACCTTTGATTCAATTTAGAAATTCCGCCTAAGCGAGCAATAATCATATTTGTGGCAGTATTATCACTGATGGTCATCATCATAGTTGCAGTTTTTAAAACACTAAATTTGCTTCCCACCCGCTTATACTGCATACTACCAGAACCGCCAACAACATATTTACGCTGCATGACGAGAGTTTCGTTGAGATTAATTCTTCCTGCGTCTACTTCTTGAAATAAAGCAATCAAAATCGGGTACTTGATTGTACTAGCTGCCGCAAAAGCTTTGTTACCATTAACACTAATATAGTCTCCTGTTTCTAAGTCCATAAAAAAGATTCCAGGAGTCAGGAATTTATAGCGAGAAACTAATTTATTAATTGGAGTTTTTAGTTCTGATATCTCATGTCCTAAAGGAACTATACCAGTGAATTGAGGCTTATTTGTTGGAGTAATAACATCGCTGGGAACTGGAGGAACAAATTTCAGTGGTGGTAATGTTAAATTAGATTGATTTTTACTCCAGTCATAGACAGAATAACTTCGATCGCTGCTAGGATTTGCTTTTACTGGCGATGAAAGCATAAAAAGACTGATGAGGCTAAGAGAAAACCAGCGTAGTTTCATGTATTATTACTAGTTTTAATATTTACTTACAAGAATTATCCAGTAAGAAAAATAAAATCAGGACATGCAAGATGATAGTCAATAAAACATCCAATGTCAACATTTATAAATAAAGACTCGAAAATAATTTCATCGATATAAATGACAGCTTGGTTGATTTAATTTAGAGTAATTTAAATAACATTTTTTGCCAAAATAGCTTTAAAATTTAATACCCGTAGTAGAAATATTGACAAATTATTTGTGTATCAACTCAAAAATAAGGGCATGGGGGAGACAGTGCGGTGTTGGGGTCTCCCCAAGTAGAGCAACTGCCGTTATGGAGCATTGGGTATTTTTTTTTGCTCAATGTCCTATTCGCAACCTCAACAAATAATCTTGCTGCGTAAGTCCTGATATTCCATAGAAGACTGTTAATTGTTGACACTCAGCAGTCAACCGTCAACTACCTAAAGAAGTACTACTCAAATAAACATTGTGTTTGAATAAACAACGTTATAGCTTGTGATAGTCGATACCAAAACAGCATAATTACTGGCTGTTATAATAAAAGAAGCTGAGATTATGTCAAATCAAAATTGCAAGCAGTTATTTACGGATAAGAGTGCAATTCATAATTTTTCGTTCAGTAAGACCAGCATTCTACATACCTTTGAAAACTGTATGAATCATTCATTAATAGTTAAACCAGGGCTACTACTTTTTATCCTGACAATAGGATTTGTGAGCTATTCTCCTGTACAAGCAGGAATCACAGAAACGACATCTGAAAATCAAAAGCAGCTTAAACAACAATCTTCTCAACAACTGTGGCAACAATTTCGACAGCAACAAGACCGAGCCAGATTACAACAACAACAGCGAATTGAACAATTTCGCCTCCAAAACCAATTCAGACAACAACGGTTGGGAGAATCTACCACAATGGATAGACTAAGACAACAACAAAGAATGGAAATGGATAGATTTAAACTTCAACAACAATTTAAACAACAGCAGTAAAAGTGATGTTGTCTAAATTGTTGATTAAGTAACTTCCAATTAAAAAATATTTGATAGAAGACTGTTAACGGTTGATGGTTGACATTCAACCGTTAACAGTCAACATTTAAAACAATTCAAAATTTATAGGACTTACGCAACTGGCATATTATTTTAAGTTTGTAGTAAGGACTTTAGTCCTCTAATAAGGACTGAAGTCCTTACTACAAGCAAAAAAAAAATGATTTTTTGTGACACTT
>NZ_JACKZU010000485.1:0-5293 GCF_014222165.1 Nostoc sp. 2RC | reverse complement strand
TCCCCAGAGGGGGCCCCCCTTCCCCTTTTCCCGACTTATGCAAGAAGTCTCCTGTTGACTGTCAACCGTTAACAGTCAACAGTCAACAACAGCAATAAAATATTTTTTACTGATGCTTGGGAATTTGATAGTTAAAGAGGCTTTTGAGTTGGTACACCAGTAGCACGAGGAAACTGAACTGCCGTAGTGGCTACCTTACGCAAATACACACAGTGGCGAATGCTTTGGCTCAAAGGTGTTGTAAATTTTTCGATCGCTTCAATAACGCCGCCTAATTGCTTAACAGCATTTTCTAAACCAGTGGTTTCATCTTCTGTCCAATTACCACGATAAATTATGGCTAAACCTCCCTGTTTGAGCAGTGGTAGTGTATATTCTGCACAAACAGAAGCTGTGCCCACAGCACGGATTAAGGCAACATCATAAGCTTGTCGGTGTTTGGATTGCTGACCAATTTCTTCAGCCCTGGCTACAAGAGTTTTAGCATTTGTTAGGGCAAGTTCAGTTAAGACTGTTTCAATAAAAGTAATTTTTTTGCGGGTTGAATCCATGAGAGTAATTGTGCAATTAGGTGCAATAATTGTCACTGGAATACCGGGAAAACCCGCGCCCGTACCAATATCAATTACAGATGCACCTTCTTTAAGAGAAGTAATAAATTCTCCCTTTAGTGCAATTCCTCGTAGTGAATCCCAGAGATGTTTTTCCCAAAACTCTTGGGGGTCAGTAATGCGAGTTAAATTTAATTGGCGGTTACCTTCTAGGATTAAGTGATAAAGCCTCTGAAATTGCGCCTGCTGATGGTCACTTGGTTGCCAATTGAGAGTTTGCTGCCAAATTTCTGCCATTTCAGGCAATGAGTTAGTCATTAGTCATTAGTCATTGGTCATTGGTCATTGGGCATGGGAAAGGGAAAGGGGTATGGTTCGACAAGCTCACCAACCGGGGAAAAGGGAAAGATTAAATTTATTCCTTTTCCCTTTTCCCTTTTCCCTTTAACCTTTTCCCCTGCCTTTGCTGCTGTGTCACCACCGAGGACTCACACTATCGGCAAGGGTTCTTTACCCTTGGCTTCTAATGTTTTTGGGTCAACTGATTGTAGTTCGCCGTGGTTCAGTGTCCAGCAACGATCTGCGATCGCTAATAAATCTCCAGCATCGTGTGTCACTATTAACAGCGTCCAATCTTGTTTGAGTTTTGCTAATAAATTTACCAGCTGGCGGCGCATTGACCAATCTAAACCAGCGGTGGGTTCATCCAATAACAGTACATTTGGCTGACGAATTAATTGCACTGCTAAAGCTAAACGCCGCTGCTGACCTCCACTCAAAGCATGGGGGGCGGTGGAAAGGGATAAATGTTCTAATCCCACCTCACTCAGGGCATGTCTAACTCGATCCGATCCTAATTCAGGATGTCCCAAACGCAATTCTTCTAAAATCGTACTCCCGCAAAAATGTCGCTCTGGAAACTGAAACACTAAGCCAGCTAATTGTTGTAGCTGTTCGGGAATCAATTCTTGTTCTCGCCAAAAGAGTCCCCCGGAGGTAGGTTCAGCTAGTCCAGATAAAATTTCTAGCAAAGTACTTTTACCTGAACCACTGGGGCCAATAATCAAACCTAGCTGCTGGGGTGCTAATTCTAAGTTGATCGATTTGAGAATCGCTGTTGGACACGCTGTGGGGTGATAAATTAGATTTCGGAGATAGAGCATTTGTTAAGATTACCAAAAAGTCAGCGAATTACTGATTAATTACACCAAGAGCAGCTGGAAAATTCAGCAAAAAAAGCCTTTAATAAGCGTTGACTGTTAATTGTTAACCCTCAACAGTTAACGTCAAATTTCATTAGTTTTTACGAGTGGCATGAACTTAAGCACTTTTTCTCCATTGTGGCAGACTTACCCGAAAACAATGGCTACAACATGCTTGGGAACATCAAAAAATTACCCAAGTCAACCTTGATAGAAAATTTTGCCTGAAGCAGACACAAGCTGAAATTAACTATTTTTTGCATTCTAAGTAACACATACAACTATTTCAACAGCAATTATTCTGAGAGTTAAAATGGCTAAAAGGTTTTCCCGTTATCAATCGGTGGTGTTTGCTAAGCTAAACTTATTGGTTCAGGTGGGTTTTGGGGCGGCCATCGCACTTAATCTTTTGATAAATCCCTCCTTGGCTGGCGATCCCTTTCGCAGCGAGAAACCTCACCGAATTGGCGACCAAACTCAAGCAGCTTTTGAAGCGATTTTCCAACAAGGCAATTATCCAGCAGCCGAACGTTACCTCGAACAAGCACTAGCCAAAGAGCCAAATGAACCTCTAGCTTACGCCATGAAGGCGTCTTTAGCATACGGAAATAAAGATTGGGGTAAATTAAAAACCTACAGCCAGAAAACCTTGGAAAGCGCACAAAAATTGATTCCCACTGACCCATTACGCGGAAATTTATACACTGCTGTTGGTCATTTTTTAGAGGGTTCTTTAATTCTCATCCGTGAAGGTACAGTCAACGGTGTACCACAAGCTTTTGGTCGCTTGCGGCAAGTTTACCAATATTTAGACAAAGCTGAAGCCATTTCTGCCAACGATCCAGAACTAAATTTAATCAAGGGTTATATGGATTTATTATTGGCGGTTAATTTACCTTTTGCTAGTCCAGATCAAGCAATTGGGCGCTTACAAGAAAATGCTGCACCTCAATATCTCGTACATCGGGGTATTGCTCTTGCCTATCGCGACTTAAAACGGTATCCTCAGGCTCTAGAGTATGTTGACCGTGCCATCGAAAGCGGAGGCGACAATCCAGAAATTTACTATCTCAAAGCCCAAATTCTCAGACGACTGGGGGAAAAGGAAAAAAGTCAGCAAATAATTAAGGAAGCGATCGCTAATTTTGATAAAGCATTGACTAAAAAATCCCAACTTCCAAGTAATTTAGTCAAACAAATCGAAAGCGAACGTAAAAATGCTCTGAGTCTAAATAATTCAAGGTAACAGAGCATTAGGCATCGGGCATCGGGCATTGGAGACAAAATAGCAATCTTTCTCCCTTTTCTCCCTTGTCTCCCTCATCCCCATTCCCCATTCCCCATTCCCTACTCTGATATGCTTGTGTTGAGTCAAAATCATTGGAATATTTAATTAAAATGCAAATTCAATTCCGCGAATTTAATCCTTTTGATGTCTGGATTTGGTTAAAATTCAGTACCATCCCTTCTGAACGTGAAAAACAGTATGTAGAAGAAGCCTTTGATTCCTGGTTTTATCTTGGTAAATTGGGTGCTTTTAACGCCGAAAATCTCCAAGTGCAGGAAACCGGACTTGATATCAGTTACATGAATTATGATTCCCAAGGATATGACAAAAGCTTACTAGCCTTGATGCATAATATGGGTGAATTTGAATATGAAGGACAGTGGGCGCGTTGTTGGTTTGATTTGGGAACTAGTGATGCGATCGCCATTGATATTTTAATCAATGCTCTCACACAACTAAGTGAGGAATATGTCACCATTGAAGACTTGTACATCGGCGGCGAAAACGAAGATTGGCCAGTTGAGGATAGCGAAAGCCGCTCTTATTCTATTTACGATAACTAATCCCAACAATGAGTAAACCCGGCCAAATTCGAGTATTAGCTTTAGGACTAATTCGAGATGGCGAACGCATTTTCGTTTCTGAAGGCTACGATCCTGCAAAGCAAGAAATATTTTATCGGGCTTTGGGCGGTGGCGTTGATTTTGGTGAAACTAGCCGTAATGCGCTAAAAAGGGAGTTTCAAGAAGAAATTCAAGCAGAATTAACTAATATTCACTATCTAGGCTGTATAGAAAATTTGTTTATCTTCAACGGTAAACAAGGACATGAAATTATTCAACTTTATCAATGTGACTTTGCCGATCCTAAGTTTTATACTTTAGAAAGTTTGATTTTCTCTGAGTCAGGGAAACACAAACATCGGGCATTATGGATAGATATTTCTCGGTTTCAATCTGGAGAGTTAAGATTGGTTCCAGAGATTTTTTTTGAATACTTGTGAATTTGTTAGCTTGAATTTGATACATAAATTATGATATAGCAATCTATTTTAGCTGTGAAAAATATCGCTGTTGACTGTTAACAGTTAGAGCCTATTTATAAAGTAAATATGGCGGTTTTCAATTGAATGGAATACACATTTTCAAATCGAATCATTGTAGGGGCGGAAGGCTTTGCGCCCCTACCGCGTGGTCTATTTATCTGAAAATTGCTGTATTAAGTAGTGGACTGTTTCAGCTAAAATAGTGCATTAGTAAGCTCTTGTGCGGTGGGCATCCTGCCTGCCCGGACGGCTGAGGACACCCATCCCACAATAAAATCTATTGCAACATTTTAGCCTTGACACGCCACTACACTTCGTTACGGTTGCAATGACAATATCGGTGTTGCGTAAATTCTATCTTTTATAAGATGAATTATCGGCTGAAGTAAGTATATTTACTTAAAAAAGCTTCATCAAATCCGCAAGAAAAAAGAATTTTTCTTAAATTGACACTCCCCCGCTAACCGCAAAGCGGTGTAGCGGGAGATTCTTGCTTCTCAGAAACACGCACGGCAGTTGCTCTACTTGGGGAGACCCCAAGACCGCACTGCCTCTTTTTGGTACAAGTACCAACGAGTCTTACTGCTTCTCCACAAGCTTGAATTTCTGTGTGTCCCACAGTATTTGTTGACAGTATTCTTATCCCTTCTGCTCTTAAGTTCCGCGAGGCATTTTCATCTCTGTCGTGGGTTGTTTGGCAACTTGAACAGATCCACTCACGGATACTCAAATTCAGTAAATCATTTTTATGACCACAACATGAACAAAGCTTTGAACTAGGAAAGAATCTGTCAACTTGAACAAATTTACCTCCCTCTCTCTCTAGTTTGTAGCTGATGAAATTAAGCAACATACCAAATCCAGCGTCATGTATTGATAAGGCAAGCTTAGTACGTGCTAATCCTTTAATACAAAGGTTCTCAGTTACTATGACTTGGTTATCATCAACTAACTTTCGTGAGAGTTTATGGAGAAAATCTTGTCGAGTATGTGATATTTTTTCGTGGACTTTGGCGACTACTTTAACAGATGAACGTCTATTGTTAGACCCTTTAGCTTTACGAGATAAAGCTTTTTGCCTAATTCTCAACCGTTTAGCATATTCCCTAGTAGGCTTAATTGGGTCAACTTCAGGACTTACGCAACTGGCACAAATAGCGGGCGGGGCGTAACCCTACTACACGACAATTTAAATCAAACCAAGCAC
>NZ_JACKZU010000484.1:0-5313 GCF_014222165.1 Nostoc sp. 2RC | reverse complement strand
TATCCCCAGAGGGAGCCCCACCTTCACCTTTGTCTACTTAGTTTCCTTTGAGGCAAAGTATCCTAGAGATAGCAACCAAGGTAGTACGCAACTTGGGCGACTTGGTTTGGCTCTCGCATTAGGGTAAAATGATCTCCATTAATGATGTGTACACTCAGTTCACCTTTAATTAGGGTGTCCCATCTAACTCTGTCTTTGCCATTACTGGTTGTATGGGAGGCTTTTGCCACTGACTCACTTGCTAAAAGTGATAAAACTGCCCCGTTATATGGCTGCGGGTGATACTGGGTTAAGGCCAGCATATTTACTTGAAAAACACGCCATAAGCACTGTAATTGCTCCAAAGACAACTCAGATGGGAAAAGTTGATGATGTTGGGTAAGTTTGAATACTTGCTCTAAAGAAACTAGTTTTCGTTCTAGTGACTCTAGAACTGAGTGTAGGCTTTGTCTCGACTGCCCAGCTAAATCTTTTATGAACTCTACAAGGAGTTGATCCTGACTCGGTATGTCTTCAGCAGTGGGGATATGGCTATCAATCAGAACTAATAATGCAACTGTCTCCCCTCGATGAATAAGCTGTTGTGCTATCTCGTAAGAAATTATACCTCCCATAGACCAGCCTATCAGGTGATAAGGGCCCTGGGGTTGCACCGTCAAGATTTCCTCAAGGTAGTGACTGGCCATTGCCTCAATGGTGGGCAAAGTCACCTGCTGTTCTATCAACCCTAATGATTGCAGTCCATAGATAGGATGTTGCTGCCCTAACTGTTGGGAGAGTGCTGCATAGCACAATACGTTCCCACCTACCGGATGGACACAGAACAGAGGAAGTTGTTCTCCTTTAAGCTGAATGGGTATTAATACTGAATTAATCGCATTAGACATCTCCGAAAAGGAATGTGAAACCCTTGTCTTGTGTTGGTGAAAACCTAATTTCTGGAGATGTGTATTAATTGCAGGATGATTACTGGCTGTGAGCAGTTGGGATAGTTGGGCAATGGTGGGGTTTTGGAACAGGGTAGCGGAGGGCAACTCTACCTGAAATATGTTCTTTATTTGAGCCATGACCCTCACTGCTAGAAGAGAATCTCCTCCTAACATAAAGAAATCATCGTGGATTCCTACCTGCTCAAACCCAAGAATATCCTGCCAGATACCAGCAATAATCTGCTCAAGCTGGTTTCTTGGAACAACATAAGTCTGAGTTATTGGTGGTCGTTGGTGTACCTGTTTGGGTAGATTTTCCTTCGATGAGTCTTCTAAAAAACTAAGTAGTGTAGAGACTTGGTTTTGCTCGATGCGAGAATGTAAATCTCGTGTTGATACAATAACTTGGGGCAGTGTATTACACAAAATACGACGAAAAACATCTACGCCCTCTGCGGGTAATAGCCCTAACTTATGGTCTTTGTGCAGTATATTTGTAGTTGCGATCGCTTGTTCGTACAAACCAGAATCAGCAGGTTGACTAATATTTGGGTAAAGACGATGCGAGCAGATGTAGTTTTTCAGTGCCTCTTTATCCTGTAACGATACAATTAGCTTGCCGATGTGCTTTGCTTGTGCCATATACTCAAAAGCGATCGCCACTTCGGAAATTGGGAATACTTGATGAGGAAGGGGACTAAAATTCCCATTTTTGAAGTGTTGCACCATTTCCAGGAATATGGAACTAAAGTTAGGGATATTCGGTTCCAAATCTATGGTAAAGAAGGATAAGCTTTTCTCAGAAAGCCGTAAATTCACTTGGCTGTTCTCATCGATATTTTGTTTGCCAAGTTCCAAAAAACGTCCGTAAGGTGCTAAAATAGACAAGCTTTTGGGTATGAATTCCCCTCCTAAAGAATTTAAAACCACATCAATACCCTTGCCGTTAGTGTATTGCATCACTTCATCGGCAAAAGCCAAAGACCTTGAATCCATCACATATTTAATTCCCAGAGAAGAAAGAAACGCCCGTTTTTCTGGAGTGCCAGCTGTGACAAAGATTTCTGCGCCCATCATTTGGGCAATTTGGATGGCAGCCATACCCACACCTCCGGCGGCGGCATGGATAAGAACACTTTCCCCTTTGCAAAGCCTACCCAATTGATTCAGGGCATAGTAGGCTGTCATAAAGGAAATCGGAATTGTTGCTGCTTCTTCTAAACTCAGATGATTTGGTTTGGGGGCGACATAACAGGCAGAAGTTGTTGTAAATGCGCTAAAGCAGGAAGAAGAAAAAGCAATGACTTCATCTCCTATGTGATAACCCTCGACACCTTCTCCCAGCGCCACAATCTTTCCTGCACATTCCAAACCGAACTTTAAAGGAGTATGAGATTGAACTGGAAGCATCCCCAGCGCTAAAAGCACTTCCTTGTAGTTGAGTCCAGCAGCACATATCTCTATTTCAACCTCACCTGCACCTGGTTTTTGGCGTTTGGCCGTTTGAAATCTTAAGGTTTCTAAAATACCAGGAGAGGATATTTCCAAACAAAAATTCTGGCTTTGGGAAGTGGAAAAGTTTTTTTCCCTTTGAGAGATTCCATCAGGTGTTAAGGGAAAATCAAAGGTTCCGATTCGTTGTTTTGCCGTAGCTGCCGCCATCCCGACTTCTTGCCAGCCATCCCAGTTAATACTGACTGTGAATGTTTTATTTTCTGAGTTTTTATGATGAGTGAAGGCATCAAGAAAAGCATTGGCGGCACAATAGTCTACCTGTCCAAAGTCATTTAGAATTGAACTGAGTGATGAACAAAGAATAAAGAAATCTAGCTGAACATCCTTGAACAGAGCGTCAAGTACCAGGGTTCCCCTGATTTTAGGAACAAGAACTTTTTGTGCTATTTCTGGTGTTTTTAGCTGAATCGCACCTCCCCCAGGAACACCTGCTGAGTGGATTACACCATTAATTTCACCAAATTCCTCTAATGCTTGAGCTATGGCGTTTTGCATTTGTTCCAGGTTGGTAACATCTGCATTGACAATCAAAACCTTAGTACCAAGCTTCTCTATTGCTTGCAATTTTTGGATCTTGCAACTTGTATCATCTTCAGCCTCATGAGTAGCTAGCCATTGTTCCCAGTGAGTTGGAGCCGGAAAATCAGAACGCCCTGTGAGGATCAATTTAACCTTAACTGTTAGCGCCAAATACTCTGCCAGTGCCAGTCCTATACCTCCAAGCCCACCTGTAATTAGATAGACTCCGCCTTCCTTTAACCTTTGTATTCCCCCTTGTGAGTTTTCTAATCTAACTGACTCGAAAGTTTGTACCCAACGATGTTGTTTACGGTAAGCAATAATTTGTTGGTCGGATTTAACCTTTAATTCTGCTTGCAGTTGTCTTATCAGTTGCTTCTCTTGCCAGGTTTCTGATTGCGGAATCACTACGTCAACACTACGACAACTTAAATAAGGGTATTCTTTAGGAATAGTTCTGACCGGGCCGATTAAAGTGGCTTGTTCGGGACGTAGTTTTTCTTCTGCGGTTACCTCCTGCATATTATTTGATATAACTATCAATTGGAAGCGATCGGTAACATTTTGTTTACCAAATGCCTGAGCAAGAAATAGCAAACTGTAAAATCCTAAATCTAAAGCTTGGTCAATTTGCTCCAATTCTGATACAGCATGACTTTTTTCGGCTAGACTCCATAAATGAACGATGGTTTTAGGGATATCTCCCAGTTCTGCCAACAAAGTTTCGTAGTCCTTCGGTTGCCGGGGATTGATGGTGTATGAGTCTTGATTTTCTTTTGTAAATGACTCTCCTATCTTGACAAAAATCACTTTTTGAGATTCATTTTGCAATTGTTTTGCCAGTTGAAAACCCAAGTTGCACTCATTGATAAACAGCAAAACGCTACCCTGTAATTCCTCTAGTTGACTAACAGAAAGCGGCGACCTTTTCCAGGATGGGACATAAAACCAATCAGCAATATCTGGCTTTTTAGTTGGTGTTGCTTGAGACTCAAGTATATTTTTTCTTGGTGGTTCAATCCAATAACGTTGGCGTTCAAAGGGATAAGTAGGTAAGGGAAGGCGATAATGCTGCTGTTGCTTGTAAAATCCAAACCAATCCACCTTTGCCCCAGCAAGCCAGAGTTGCCCCAGTGTGGTGAATAAAAAAGCTATATCTGATTGTTCCTCTTGGGGATGACGGACTGAAGTTAACATTGTTTGTGCAGCTGCCTTGTCTGGATGCCTTTTAGCTAATGTAGTTAGCGTCCGTCCTGGCCCCACCTCTAACAGGATTTGCTCAGGTGTTGCCAACAGCTTCTCTACACCTTGGGCAAATAGCACTGTGGAACGCAGATGTTGAGCATAATAGTCAGGATTAGTGGCTTGTGTAGCGGTAATCCAAGTACCAGTAACGTTGGATATATAAGGAATGTTTGGAGGATTTAAGGTAACTTGTTTGACCCGATGTGCAAATGCCTCCAAGATTGGTTCCATCATCTGGGAGTGGAAGGCATGGTTCGTATGCAGACGGCCGCATTCAATCCCTTGTGTAGCCAGTTGATTTTCTAGGACATCTATTGCTGTGGTGGAACCGGAAACTACGCACTGGAACGGTTGGTTAATTGCTGCTAAGGAGAGTTCTTGTCCTAACAGTGACTTTACTCTGTCTTCGGGGAGGGGAATGGCGAGCATTGCCCCATTGGGAAGTTGCTGCATCATCTGTCCCCGTGCTGCTACCAGAGATAAGGCAGCTTCTAAGGAAAAAACCCCGGCGATACAAGCGGCTACATATTCGCCAATACTGTGACCGATGGCAGCCACAGGATTTACCCCATAAGACTGCCATAATTTAGTTAAGGCGTATTCGATGACAAAAAGAGCTGGTTGGGCGATCGCTGTTTGTTGAAGTTGCTTGGATGCGCGATCGCTATTTTCCTCATCAGGATAGATTAGATGACGCACATCGAGTCCTAATTGAGGCAAAAGAATTTCTGAGCATAAATCAACTTGTTCTCGAAATATTGCCTCGCTTTGGTAAATTTCCCGCGTCATATTCACATACTGGGAACCCTGTCCGGGAAACATGAAGACAACAGACCGATCTACAACTTCAGTGCAGTTGCTAAAAACTTGTTTTGGTTCTAAGTTACTTAAAACTTTGACAGTTTCTCCTAAGTTCTGACAAACTACCATCCTGCGGTAGTTAAAAACCCAGCGACCAATGCCGAGAGTATAAGCGACATCAGCTAAATTAACTTCGGGATGTTGTTTTAAATGCGCTACTAGATTAGATGTTGCCCCATCGAGTGCAGTCTGAGTTTTAGCTGAAAGTACCAACAGTTGATAATTTCTCCCCTGCCCCCTGCTC
>NZ_JACKZU010000483.1:0-5316 GCF_014222165.1 Nostoc sp. 2RC | reverse complement strand
CTCCCCACTTCCCCTACTTCTGACACCAGCGCCAGTTATAGCGATTCCATTCGTAGATTCCTTGAATTTCATATTCAGCGCCGTTGAGGAAGCGGACAACGCAATTAGTACAGGAGTTATGGCGTACATCGCTAACTTCATTAATTTGAATCACAATGGATGGAAACCACTCTGGTTTACAGGGGCCATCTGCTTGCACCCATTCCCACAATGCATTGCAAATTTCGATGCGATCGCCTACTCTCAACTTTAATACATCTTCTAAATAACAATACTTATCAAAATGGTACGACTCCAGACGGTTGAGCCACTCTAAACCGTAGCGTTGGCGGATAAATTGTACTGTTCCAGAGTCATTATCCAACAGCCAATCATTGAGTAATTGTATTTTCCAAGTACGGTTACGTTGTTCTTGAGTCTTCACAAACTCTAAAAAAACTTCTAACTCCTCTGGGGTAAGTTCGTCCAAGGGATTAGCAACATCTGACGGCCCAGAGTGAGAATTTTCCTGAATTTGCTCAACGAATTGCAATAATATCTCTTTCTGCGCGTCAGTGAGAGGACAGCCAACTGCATCACAACTATTAAAGGCTGCTTGCATAGCTGTTTCAATCTCATCTGGTGTCATAAAAATTAATAGCAATCGTGGGTTTATTTACTTAATTATTACAAATGTTAAATTCAAGTTTTCAATCTACCTCTAATAATATGAAGTTCGATTAAAGACTAGGGGCTTGCAAGTAAAAAATATTCCGTTGTTACTGAATACTGATGACTATTGATGGTTCACTGTTAACAGTCAACAATCAAGCACCTGAAACGGAATAATTTATTTTTTCAAGTTCCCTTATTGTTAGGGTGTAATCAATAATGCTGAGACTTGCAGGTAAAAACAGGAAAAAATTTGCTGTTTCCCGTCATCAGTCAACTGTCATCAATCAACCGTAATTCCGTTGTAAGCTGAGGTTATCAGTTACATCACTATTTAATTAAGTTACGGAGTTTTTTATGCGGTTGCGATCGCTCACGGTTGTTTTGATTTCTTGTTTCATCACTCTTCTATCGTGGGTGCTTACTCCCCCCGCTCTAGCGCTGACACAAATTAGACTATTTGATATTTCTTATCAGGATTGTCCCCCTGAACTGGCACAAGGAGCTGTTACTAGTAGCGGTAGTGGTGCTGCTAATTGCTTTATCGTTATTGGCAAGGCAGAAAATGGTACTAAAAAAACTGTTTATGATGCAGATATTTATGGACGCATCTATGATGCTAACAATGACTCAGTAATGCAAAATCGCACCCGTCTTGGTTCGATTGCTGAGATACCACCAGGTGTTAGCGATTTTGAATTGAGAATTTCTGTACCTGCAAATCAGCCTACTCCATTAAAACTCAAGCAGTTTAAGGCAGCGGGATTTAGCGCTCCGGTACGGAAGTAATAGACTTCTAAGAGAAGTCGGGAAAAGGGGAAGGGGAAAGGGGGAAAGGTTTGGTATTTTCCCTTTCCCCAATAAAGATGTATCCCTTTTCCCACAAGAGTGCAAAAAGCACTCTTGTGCAAAAGACTCAATGAATAGTGCTAAGTACTATTAGAGCTTGCAGGGCGTTTAGCCACTGCCAAGTAAAATAAATTTTAAGGACTTCCAAAAAAGTATTCCATAAAAGACTGTTGAAAACCACTGAGGGTATGGGGAAACCCCTACATACCCTCAGTGGCTCATATTCACAGTTAACAGTCAACAGTCAACAGCGAACTACAGCAATGGAATATTTCTTTACTTGGAAGTCCCTAATTGAACATCAAACAAACGGCAAATTTTCTATTACACAACGTAGGCTAGACGAGTGATAAATCCGCCTACAAATTGTAGAAGTAGAATAGCTAACATTGGTGAAAAATCTATGCCGCCCAGTGGGGGGATAAATGACCGAAACACATTGAGGTAAGGATCGGTTATCTGACTCAAAGCTGCAAATGGTTGGTCATACCAGTTGATTGTCGGGAACCAGGTTAAAAGAACCCGAATCAATAACAAAAAAGTATAAATCTGGGTAAAAGTAGCAAGAGTGGTAATCAGTAATTCCATAGATAGCGTGGTTTCCTACTAAGGTTTCCTACTAAGTTTCAAACGCGGTCTTATTTATTGATTTTAATTTAGTCTATGTCACGGTGTTTGCAGGTTTAGTATTTACCACACTTGGTACTTTTATCATGCTTCCACAAAGTTTAGGAATCTTTAGGAAAAGAGCGATCGCCAACTGTTTGTGGTGAACCGCCATTCACATTTCCTAGCTGCTTTCGCACTTCATCAATTGTGGCATTTAGCTGGGCAATTTTATCTTCTAGCGATCGCCGAGCTACTTCTATGCTAACACTCTCTGTTTCTGAGGCTTTCATTTGACGCCGTTTTGCTGCTATTTTCTTGGCTTCGGCTTGGCTATCTGGTTGTTCTGTTTCTTCCTCTGCTAGCAAATCCGAATCGCGTCTAGAAGCAATCAGCGCGCCAATGACACCACCAAATACGCTACCGACAAATGCCCCTGCTAAAAAACCACTGGCAAAACCATCTCGCTGACTCATATGTTTACCGCCTTCAACAATCTTGCAACTCTTACAGTAGTTATGCCATGAATCTATCCTAGCTGCATACTAACTTAAGTCCCAAAGATGCGATCGCCTGCATCCCCCAAACCCGGTACTATATACCCCTGGTTATTGAGTTTCTCATCAATGGTTGCGGTGTAAACTATTAAACCTGGATAATTAGCACTCAGTTTTTGCAAAGCTGGTGGAGCCGCCACCACACAAACAATCCGCGTTAAACTTGGATCTACGCCCCGTTGTGTTAATTCTGCCATTGCTGTCATAATCGACCCTCCCGTTGCCAGCATCGGATCGGTAACTAACACTCGTGTTTGGGGATGAAATTTTTCTGGTAACTTGTTCAGATAACAGTGAGGTTGTAGCGTTTCTTCATCTCGTGCCAATCCGAGATGATAAACCGACGCTAAAGGCAGTAAAGTCTGCGCTCCCTCTAGCAATCCCAGCCCCGCCCGGAGAATTGGTACTACTGCCACTGGTATTTGTGCATCAATCACAGTTGCTGGACAGGCATCCAAGGGAGTCTGCACTGCTGTTTCTTGAGTAGGCAACCAGTCACGTGCAGCTTCATAAGTCAACCATCTTCCCAACTCAGTCATCGCACTGCGGAATAATACTGAAGGCGTGCCTGCATCACGAGCCACTGCCAGCCAGTGTTGTATTAGGGGATGAGGTGGTACATAAACCCGCAATTGTAGCGTCATAGCTAGAAGTCAGCGCCTTTTGATTGTACATGAACTGAAAAACCATAATACTCTTTCCTGCATCCGACTGACTAGGAGAGGGGGAAGGGGAAAGGGGAAAGGGGAAAGGGTTAAAGGGAAAGGGTTAAAGGGTTAAGGGGAAAGGGTTAAGGGGAAAGGGTTAAATCTAATCTTTCCCCTTACCCCTTTCTTTTTTCCCATACCTCATGCCTCATGCCCTCATATCCTTGTATTCTTCGATGACGGCTAAAATTTCCTCATCAATTTTATTGATAAAAATTTTCATTAGGTGTTGACATCGATTCTCAATCAAGGCTATATTGTTATACAGTGTTCTCCTCTCTTTAAGGATCGGCAGACGGGATTAGCCAGCGGCAGCAGGCTTGTCCCTCTTTTTTGTGATTAGGCATCGGTGATGGGAAGATGGGGAAAGAGGAAAATGCCCAATGCCCAATGACTAATGACTAATGACTAAGGACTAATGACAAATGACAATTGATGCGATCGTTATTGGGTCTGGGATTGGTGGTTTAGTAACAGCTACTCAGCTAGCTGCAAAGAAAGCGAAAGTGCTGGTGCTGGAACGTTATTTAATCCCTGGTGGTAGCGCTGGTTATTTTGAACGGCAAGGTTATCGATTTGATGTTGGGGCATCAATGATTTTTGGGCTGGGGCAAAGGGGTACTACCAATTTATTGACCCGCGCACTGTCGGCCGTCAATGTTAGTCAAGAAGCGATCGCAGATCCAGTACAAATTCACTATCATCTACCCCAAGGTTTAGACCTGAAGGTAGATCGGGTTTATGAAAAATTTTTGCAAAATCTTACTGCTCATTTTCGCCATGAAGAACGAGGGATTCGTCGCTTTTATGACGAATGCCAAAAAGTATTTAACTGTCTCAATAACATTGATTTGTTGTCGCTGGAGGAACCTCGGTATCTGTTGCAGGTATTTTTCCAGCATCCTTTGGCGTGTCTTGGTTTAGTTAAGTATCTGCCCCAAAATGCCGGGGACATCGCACGACGCTACATTACAGATCCTCAATTATTGAAATTTATCGATATGGAGTGTTATTGCTGGTCGGTGGTTCCAGCAGATATGACACCAATGATTAATGCTGGGATGGTATTTTCAGATCGGCACTATGGCGGAGTCAACTATCCCAAAGGGGGAGTCGGACAAATTGCCCAAAAACTGGTGGAAGGTCTAGAAAAAGCTGGAGGTGAGATTCACTACCAAGCCAGAGTCACAAAAATTCTCATAGAACAGGGACGAGCAGTGGGCGTGCAGTTGGCTAATGGTAAAGTATATCGGGGTAAACGCATAGTCTCTAATGCTACACGCTGGGATACATTTCAACAATTATTACCAGTAGAGGGAATACCTCATAATGAGAAAAAATGGCAACAAAATTATCAAAAATCACCCAGCTTTTTGAGTTTACACATGGGTGTAAAACAATCAGTTTTACCTGAGGGAACCGAGTGTCACCATATTTTGCTGGAAGACTGGGAAAACATGATGGCGGTGGAAGGCACAATTTTTGTTTCCATTCCCACACTGCTTGACCCAGATTTAGCACCGAGTGGATATCATATCATTCATGCGTTTACGCCTCACTGGATTAATGATTGGCAAGGACTTTCTCAGGATGAATACGAAGCAAAAAAAGAAAAGGCGGCTTGGGCAATTATTGACCGTCTAGAGAAGATTTTTCCCGGCTTAGATGCTGGATTAGATTATTTGGAGGTAGGGACACCCCGCACCCATCGCCGCTTTTTGGGTCGTGAGGATGGCACTTATGGGCCAATTCCCCGACACAAGTTGCGCGGGTTGTTGAAAATGCCCTTTAATCGCACCGCTATTCCCGGACTTTATTGTGTTGGCGATAGCACCTTTCCCGGTCAAGGATTAAACGCAGTGGCTTTTTCTGGGTTTGCCTGCGCTCACCGCATTGCCGTAGATTTAGGATTGTGAAGGAGGCAGGGGGCAGGGGGCAGGGGGCAG
>NZ_JACKZU010000482.1:0-5340 GCF_014222165.1 Nostoc sp. 2RC | reverse complement strand
CGTCCTCAGTCCCCACGTCCCCGCGTCCCCATGTCCCCGCATCCTCATTTATCGAAGTCACAGGAAAACCCTCTACGCCTCAACTAGCCGAGTATTTCGACTTAGTGGAAATTGATTTAACCTCAGGTGCATACCCAGATGGTTACCGCAGTGAAATTAATTTAGCTGCTCTTTCCTGGTTGAGTATAGTAGCAGACTGCTTGCAGCGTGGCTATGTGCTAACAATTGATTATGGCTACCCTGCGACTCGTTACTATAATCCCAGGCGATGGCAAGGAACGCTACAGTGCTATTACCAACACCGTTACCATGACAATCCTTATATCAACGTTGGACAACAAGATATCACTGCCCATGTTGACTTTACAGCTTTGTCACGCTGGGGCGATCGCTGCGGTTTAGAAAATGTTGGTTTTATCCAGCAAGGATTATTTTTGATGGCCTTGGGATTAGGGGAACGAATTGCTGCTATTTCTGAACAAAAGCAACCCCTCTCGCAATTACTACAGCGACGGGAAGCACTACACCAGCTTTTAGATCCCACAGGACTGGGTGGTTTTGGAGTCTTAATTCAGGGCAAAAATTTGGGAAAAACAGAAATTTCCCAACCACTAAAAGGATTGACCGTACCTGAGTAAAGGTAGATTTGAAAAGTTAAAACTCTATTTAAGAATGCAGTATTAGTTTTATTTGGACTAGCATAGCAGTGATTACTGTAAAGTTAAACACAATTGGAAAGTAACAATTATGTCAGCCCATGACTTATTAATGTTAGTAACACTACTTACCCCAGGTATTTTGCTTTCAGTTTTGATTATGGTGACTTTTGCCGCTGGCGGCTGAAGCGATCGCTGTTTACCAATAACCGATAATACTGCCATATTGCACTATTATCAATAACTGGGTAGGCATTGCCAATACAAAATCAGGCAATGTCCACCCAAAAAATTGCGATCGCTTAACTATTGTAAGATGTCAAAATAGACACGCAAATTTCACGAAGGATTAGGCCTACGCTGTACCAAAAGGAACGTAAAAATGAAGGTGGCATTTCTGGGAACTGGACTGATGGGACTACCAATGGCTCAAAGGTTATTAGCCGCAGATATACAGCTAGTGGCCTATAATCGCACCCCAGAAAAATTAGCACCACTACAAGCTGCTGGGGCTGAAATTGCCACACATCCCCGCCATGCCATTCGTGCTGCTGAGTGCGTAATCCTTATGCTTACTAATGCCCCAGCCATCTATAATGTCTTGCTTTCAGATACAGCTTGGCAAACTCTTAAAGGGCGCACCATTATCCAAATGGGAACAATTACCCCCACTGAAAGCCGAGAAATTCGAGATGCAGTGGTTGGAGGTGGCGGTGAGTACATAGAAGCCCCTGTGTTAGGTAGCATCCCTGAAGCAAAAGCTGGCAAATTAATTGTGATGGTGGGTGCAGAGCCAGAACAATATCAACGCCACTTGAAGTTGCTGCAAAATTTTGGCACAGAACCTTTACTCGTCGGCCCTGTAGGAACTGCGGCGGCACTGAAATTGGCACTCAATCAACTAATAGCTTCTCTCACAACTAGCTTTGCTTTGAGTCTGGCTTTTGCCCAACGTCAAGGTGTCGATGTGGATGTGTTTATGCAGATCTTACGGGACAGTTCACTTTATGCCCCCACCTTTGACAAAAAGCTCCAACGAATGTTGGATAACGATTTTGCCAATCCCAATTTCCCCACAAAACACTTGCTCAAAGACACAGAATTGTTTATCTCAGAAGCAAAATCTTTGAGTTTAGATCTCAGCAGCATTAAAGGAGTGCGACAAATTTTGCAAACAGCTGCGAAAATGTCATTTGCTGATGATGATTATTCCTCATTATTTGCTGTGATTAAAGAATGGGGAGAAGCGGTTGGTGATTGAGGATTGGGCATGGGGCAAAATCCTTCGGGTAGGGAAAAGGGATAAGGCGGAAAGTCCAAACTTTGTAAGAGAGGACAAGCAGGGAGCTTTCCTTTGCCCTTTGCCCCTTGCCCTTTTCCCTTTTCCCTTTGGCATTGCCATCTCCCCTATCTCCCCATTTTTTTCAAAGAATTGCTTCTCAACAATTACCCGAAACGTAGAAAATCATTGACCAATGGTAGTCGTTGATGGCGATGATTGTGGGGACTCCAGCGGCGGGGAAGGTTCTGGTCGAGGAGGATTGAGAAACTCTTGCCAACTTCTAATTTGGTCTTGGGCAGCATTGTAAGCTGCACTACCACGGGGAATGGATTTGGCAATCTCAATTCCTCTGGAAATATCAGACTGAGCTTGAGTACGTGCGATGTCTAATAACTGCTGACTCCATTGGTCAATGCCGAGATTGGCATCCATACGTAAAATGCTATTATTGGAAACGCGATCGGCTAACCGGATTGCCTCTGCCAAAGCTTCTGGCGTACCAGCCACCGCGATTTGCTGGGCTTGTCTCCAGTTTTCTTTCGTGCGGATTTGCCCTTGCCAATCATCAATAGCACTTTGCGCTTCCCCAGCCAGCGCCCTTCCTGACGATGCAATTTGTTGAGCTGCGGTAATGGCGGCGGGGAGATTGCCACTTAAAGCTAATTCTCGTGCTTGATCTAAGTAGGGTTGGTCTTCGATTCGTTGAATTTTTCCGATCCAAGTGCGAATTTTTCTACGTGCTTCTGGATATAATGCACGACCTCTACGGATTTGGCTAGCTTGGGCGATGGCCGCTTGCAAAGAGTTAATATCGTCAAATATCGCTATTTGTTCGGCCCGTTCTAGGTAAGGTTGGTCTTCGATTGTCTCTACCTGGGCACGCCAACGACTCATTTCTTCCCTGGCTTCTGTGCCTCTGGGGTTACTAGCAGGGATGAGTTGCACTTGGGCGATGGCTGCTGTTAAATTATTGACTGTTCCTTGGCTAGCCAATACTCTCGCTTTTTCTAGATGGGCCACATCTTCGATTTCCAACTGCCAACGAGCAATTAACTGTTGTGCTTCCTCGTATATTGGCCTTGAAGGATCGATTTGTTGGGCTTGGGCGATGGCTGCTTCTAAACCAGAAACGTTACCTAACCAAGCACTTCTTTTGGCATCAGCTATGGCGATAAAGTCATCTGTTTCGGCTTGCAGCTTGGCACTTTCGGGAATTTGTCTAGCAATATCTAGTGCTTCGTCGGCATCTTGCTTATCTAACTTCGCCTGTGCCAATTCCAACATTTTACGTCCAAATGCCGGAATCGCCTCTTGAGCTTTTTGATAAAGGTAACTTTCCTGGCCAATGGACTCGGCTAGCTTGATAGCTTCTAGCAAATTATCAACAACTTGGCTTCTGGCTAAAATTTCCGCTTTTCCTAACTTATCGCCATCTTCACGGGCTGTGGCGATGAGTTTGTTCAATTGGTCGTATTTAGTACTCGCCCAGTATTGATTGTCTATGCGTAGCATTCTCGCCGAAAGCATGAAGGCCGATTGCCAGCGTCGTTCCCGGACTTCAGTAATGGCATTGTTGTAAATGCTTTCAGCCTTCGACCAAGTTGTTTGCCATTTATCAATTTGTTCGTCTACTAACTTATAAGCCGCCAGTTCTTGGGGTATTTTACGGGCAGTAGCGATCGCTTCTTCTAAATTACCTGATTGGAAACTTGCATCGGCTAACTGCAAAATATCCCGCGACCATTCTTCTGTAAAACGATTGATTTCTGCGTGTAACGGGTGATTGTCTGGTAATTCATTCACCAGAGCAATAGCTTGCAGTAGGTCATTCACCGTTTGCTTAGAAGCCGCCAATTGAGCGCAGTGCAACCGCACTGAGGCACTAGCTAGAGGCCAGAAAATCGATGGACAATTAGGGGCAGCTGGTAATTTCAGCAGCATTGCCGTCGCTAAGAATGCCACGCTCCCAGGAATCAAGGTTAGCAGTAATGACCAGAAGATCCAACTTTTCATCCACCGTGGCAATTTCCAAGAACTTTTACTGACTTGGGTAGTTTCTGATGAATGACTATCTTTGCCTTTGCCAACGGAATTATTTTTTTTTCGCCGCTTCACTGACTCGGAGCTAGAACCAGTACCTGAAACATCAACTGGTTGAGTTTCACCGAATTGCTGTGTTCGGGATAATCTGGTATTTTGATCTGGCTCTCTTGCTCTGGCTCCTGACCAACTGTCTGGAATATCCCGTTCTGTCATTTCTCACACCAAAATAATTGAATAGCTTTCTGTTTTAAATCGATAATTCCATTGTTGCCATAGTAACTTTCTCATGCGTAAAAAGCTACATTTTTGATTATCTTTGTCCACAGATACCATTAAAAATTTCAAATTTCAGTGGTGTTTTATACTTTCATCCTGAAATAGTAGATTCAGCTTGTAAATCGGCAATTAGCTGCGCCAAATGGTCGCTACTTGCCTGATAAACGCTGCCGCAAAAATCGCAAGTCGCCTCGGCACCATCATCTTTAATAATCATATCTTGGAGTTCGGCTTCTCCCAAAATTTTGAGTGCCCCCAAAACGCGCTCGAAAGAACAACCGCAGTGAAAGCGTAGTATCTGCCTTTCTGGAAAGATTACTAGCCCCATATCTCCTAGTAAGTCGTTAAAAATTTCAGGTAAAGTTTTCCCAGCTTGCAGCAATGGCGTAAAACCCGCTAAAGCAGCTACTCGTGATTCTAGCTTTTCTACTAAAGCTTCATCTCTTGCAGCTTTGGGTAACACTTGTACGAGTAATCCTCCAGCGGCAGTTACTCCACCTGCTCCCACAAACACACCCAACACTAAAGCAGAAGGAGTTTGTTCGGAATTCAGCAGATAATGAGCGACATCATCGCCAATTTCCCCAGAAACTAGTTCTACAGTACTAGAGTAAGGGTAACCATAACCGACATCCCGAACTACATACAGAAAACCGCTACCCACTGCACCGCCAACATCTAGCTTACCTTTGGCATTAGGAGGTAATTCCACAGATGGATTCGCCACATACCCGCGTACCGTGCCATCTAGACCTGCATCTACCAATATGCCACCCAAAGGCCCATCACCCTTAATCCGGACATTGACCCTCGACCCGGTTCGCTTCATACTAGAAGCCATCAACAAACCCGCCGCCATAGTCCGCCCCAGTGCTGCTGTTGCTACATAGGAAAGCTTATGGCGTTCCCGTGCTTCTTCTGTTAAACGTGTGGTAATTACACCTACCGCACGAATCCCACCTTCAGCTGCTGTTGCACGAATTAACTGATCCGCCATGAATAACCTTACATTTCTTAACAAGTCCACCTTTCTATTCTAAGTTCTGTGCTGGTAGAAAATGAACTTAGTGGGGAGATGGGGAG
>NZ_JACKZU010000481.1:0-5347 GCF_014222165.1 Nostoc sp. 2RC | reverse complement strand
ATATTAAGTTGATATAATTATTAACTTTGCCAATTAATAATTATATCATTATTAATATTTTTTTAGCACACCATCTGTGCAATTAATCTCCAAACTATAGCGTTTACTAGTCTGCTGAGGTACAAATCTCTGCATACCTTTGCGCTTTACTTTGCGCCCCTCTGCGTTTCAAAATATTATCTGTATCTCACTTAACTGGGAATCGCCATAATATTCATACTCATGTTTAAAAAATCAAATAAGTTCGGCTTTCCTGAATAAAAATATGAATTTATTTCACGCAGAATCTCAGAGAATAAGAGTTTGAGAAATTAAGTTTTTGACTATCATCAAAAATTCTCTATTCAATCTTCAGTGGCTTTTACAACCAAGTTTTTCCCAACTTTCCTTGAAAGCCATGCAATGTTCCCAGCAAACAAGCCCATATTTTTAGAAATTTTTCTTCAGGGTCATACAGTAAAATTGTGACTATTCTGCGGAGTAAATATTTTATGCGTTTAACACAACTGGTTAGTCGATAGAAGCCTTGGGCGTAGCGAGTTTCTAAATAAGTGTGATTTCGATGAATGTAGTAGTTACGTAAGCCAGAGTATTTGTGAACAATTACTTCTCGCTGAAAAAATTTTACTTTAATTGGATTACCAAAATTATGATACATAATCGCTTTCGTAATTATCAGATTACGAAATCCCTGTTGTTGTAGTCTCAGCCCGTACTCAAGGTCAATTCCGTCGATAAACAATTCTGCACGAGGAAAACCAACAGTTTTAGCAGCAGCAATAGAAATCAGAGAACCAGAAGTTATGGGAGAGTCGCACTCAAAAAAATCAACATTACTATTATGTTTACAGCCTATAAAATGGTCTTTGACAAAAACTGCTCCCGATATAATTGTCTCAGTTTTGCGATCGATGGGAGTAGGAGCAATAATCCCAATTTTTTTATCCTGGTCTAAAGATAATTTATTATAATAATTTAACAAAATTTCTAAACAATTGTGGGTCGGCAAACTGTCTTGGTCAAAAGTCCATAAAAAATCGTAACGTTCTTTTATAGCCCATTCCAGCGCTACTACTAAACCTCGACCAATACCAACATTTTCTGGATAATGGTGTATAAAAATAGATACACTATTATCTATTTGTAGTAATTTTTCCTCAGAATTATCTACAATAAAAATACTATCTATTGGTATAGATTGAGATTTAATAGCTTGTACACAATCGCTAGCAGCTTGTTTATCTTTATAGACGGTTATATAAGCTGCCACTTTTACTGTCATTGATTTAAATGTTATGTAATAAACCTATTTATGTATTTTAGACTTCAATACTCTAATCTTGAGGCTGGTGTATCGAGATACTTTTAAAATAGTCTTGATTAATAAGCAAAATTTCTAGATGTTTGGGCATGATACATTTCTTCTAATATCTGCCGCAGATCGTACTTATATTCCCATTTTGGATAGTGAGAACGGAATTTTCTGACATCTGAAATGTACCAGATATGATCGCCAGAGCGATTTTCTTCTGTATAGGAATATTGCAGTTTTTTACCGGTGATGTCTTCGCAAATTGAAATTGCTTCTAACATAGAACAATTACTATGTCGAGAACCTCCGATATTATACACTTCGCCACATCTGGGATTTTGATAAAAGTGATAAAAAGCGTTAACTAAATCATAACTGTGGATATTATCTCTCACTTGTTTGCCTTGATAGCCAAATATGGTGTAAGTATCACCAGTAATGGTACATTTCATTAAGTAAGCTAGAAAACCATGTAACTGAGCGCCAGAATGGTTAGGGCCAGTTAAACAGCCTCCTCTAAAGCTCACAGTTCTCATGCCGAAGTATTTACCATATTCTTGCACTAAAACGTCTGCGGCAACTTTAGAAACACCAAATAAAGAATGTTTGGAGTTATCAATTGTCATTGATTCGTCAATACCTTCTTGATATTGATGATTTGGTTCAATTTCCCAACGGATTTCTAACTCTTGTAAGGGTAAATAGTTGGGAGTATCGCCATAGACCTTATTAGTCGAAGTAAATATAAAAATTGCATCTGGGCAATATTGTCGAGTTGCTTCTAGTAATACTAAAGTACCGTTAGCATTAACTGTAAAATCTGTATGGGGGTCTTTTGCTGCCCAGTCATGGGATGGTTGCGCTGCTGTATGGATAATCAGACAAATATCAGAGGAATATTCTTGAAAGAGCTTTTCTATTGCAGAGCGATCGCGGATATCAATATCATAATGACGATAGCTGTCACCATATTTATCTTCTAAAATGCGACGATTCCACTCTGTTGATGCAGATTCTCCAAAAAACACCGCCCGCATATTATTATCAATACCTACAACATTAAAACCGTTCTGAGCAAAATAATGAACCGATTCGGAACCAATTAGACCAGATGAACCAGTAATTAAAACGGTAGGCATAATATTTACAATTCTCTCACACTACAATCATTAGTTTAGGATAAAACGGGCTTCAGAATTGTTTCATACTCAAGAATCCAGTGATAAATATCTCTCAGAGTTTGTTCTGGATTTATCATTGGTTTCCATCCAGTCTTAGAAATTATTTTGGAAGAATCTGTAATATAAATAGGAATATCACCTTGTCTGGCTGTTTCTTCTGATGCAATGGCAATAGATTTTCCAGTAATTGCCTCACATAATTTAGTAGTTTCTAATAGTGATAAACTATTATCAACACCTCCACCAACATTTAAAACATCTCCATTTAGTTCAGAAAAATATTCTAACTGGTAATCAATAAGGCGTAACAAATCTTCTATATGCAATAAATCTCTAACTTGTTTACCTGTACCGCCATAGCCTATATAACTGAGAGATTTTTCAAAATAGTGTGCCGCTAACCACAAAACAAAAACACCTTGGTCAACTTTACCCATTTGCCAAGGCCCTGTAATTACACCACAACGGTTGACTATTGCCTGAATATTATAAGCTTGTCGATACTCTTCGATGAGCATTTCCGAGGCAAGTTTAGTAGTACCATATAAAGAACGGTAGCTTTGAAGTGGAAATTCCTCGGCTATACCTAAATTAGATACTCCCGGTATTGTTTGTTCGGTAGCAATATTAAAACGGGTTGGCAGTTCTACTAAATTAATTGATTTTAGTGTTTCAATCGGATAAACGCGGCTAGTGGATAGAAACAACAAACGAGCTTGAATTTGTCTAGCTAATTCCAGAACATTGATAGTTCCTACTAAATTAGTTTGCAGGACATATTGAGGAGAATTAAATCCTGCAAGTACGGAAGGTTCAGCAGAACAATCAATAATAGTATCTACATCAAAACTTCCAGGATCTAAATCGCTAGCGGAACGAATGTCACCATGAATAAATTCAATTCCTAAATTTTTAAATCTCGGAAGATTTAATTCTGAACCGCGTCGTCGGAGATTATCAAAACATATAATTTGCCACTGAAAATGATGTTTTTTTAAATGAATTGCTAAGGAACTACCAACAAAACCAGCCCCTCCTAAAATTAGAACCTTCTCAGCCATTGGATTTTAACCTTTGATTTGCTAGCAGTTTATTTTTGCTTAAATGATAATCTCCACGCGATAAATGTTTTTCTAGCCAAATGAAGAGGACTATAAACAAATATCGACTCCCCATTTCTTTGAGCTTTAACTTAGAAACTCCTGTGGTTCTATTTCTCCAAGTAATGGGAATAGTTGTATAAGAATACCCTCTCACTATAGCTTTAAGTGGCATTTCTACAGTTAAATTAAAATGATGAGATACTAATGGAGATATACCTTCAATAACTTCTTTGCGATAAATTTTAAATGCATTGGTGGTATCATTAAATTTGAAGCCAAATAAAATTTTAATAAATAAGTTAGCTAAACGATTAACAATTAATTTATGGGTGGGATAGTCAATGACTTTGCCTCCTCTAATAAAGCGGGAACCAAAAACACAATCGTATCCTTCTTGCAGTTTATGGTAATAAGATATAATGTCTTCTGGTGCATCCGAACTATCTGCCATAACTACTGCGACAGCATCTTTTGTAAAATTTTCTAAGCCACAGCGAACTGCAAACCCAAAGCCGTTGGGATAATAATTATTGATGTAACACAGCTTGCTATTTTGCGAATTTAGCTGTTGTAATAATTGTTCTGTGTTATCTTTGCTGTTGTCGTTAACAACTAAAATTTCGTAATCTATATTTTCTTGTTCCAAAACTGTGCTAATAGTCCGAACAGTTTGAACTATGCAGTCTTCTTCGTTGTAGGCTGGAATTACTATTGATAAAGTCTTGATGGATTTTGAAGTCTCTATCGCTCTTAATTGATTCCCAATCAAGCTAGAATTTTCTAATAGAGCTGGGGCTAATGCTTCTGGATAATATGTTAATGATTTTTTTTGTTTTGGAGTTTTAAATACAAAGCGATCGCTAATTAAATAATTAATCGATGCGCTCACAAGTGCGCCTATTATAGTATTGATGCCATAGTTAACTTTCAACCAATCCAAAATCGGAAAAATCAAAAAAATTCGAGTAATAACAGCAGCACCCGCAGAAACATGATAGAGAGGAAGCTGCCGTAAAAATACTTCTCTCAAATTCCAAATACCACCAGTCCAAACCCATGTCCGATATACAAAAAAACTAAATATTAAAGAAAGTTCAATTGAAACTACATTGGCAATATTACGCAAAAAAGTTGTATTAAATCCTAGCTTTTCAATAATTAAATAAATCAGTACTAAATTTAACGCTGCTGCTAAACCGCCACCAAGCAGAAACTTTAGGATTTTGGGTTTAAGCATTTTTCTTAGCATTTGAGTCTATCACTCCTTTTATGTTCCCAATCATAAATACAACAGTTTCTAAACTAAATTATTTTTATTCCACCAGTTTTATCTTTGGTTCACCATTCAACTTTATGAACTGTTGACGTTTTCGATCATAAACCCAAGCCTTAATTATAGTTTCACCTGGTGGTATAGAATTTAGAGAAACATTTGCTTCCCAACCTGATGTATTGTAAAGACTTGATTTTAAAGCTGTAGCAACATCAGGTCTTTTTAAATTCACAAGCCCACTAGCAAAAAATAATTGATTATTGCCATAAGACAGCAGAACCAGGGGTGGCTGTTCTTGATGTTCTGGGAGAATAGCCCAGCCAAACAACTTTAAAGTATCGCTCCTATGGAAATTTAAGGGCTGTTGTCCCGTTGGTGGAACATCAATGTAACCATAAACTTTGTCAGCTTGAGTAATAAAATTGATATTTTCAGGAAAATTACGAAAATCTAATTTTTTAAGAACTATACTTAGTTC
>NZ_JACKZU010000480.1:0-5351 GCF_014222165.1 Nostoc sp. 2RC | reverse complement strand
CTTAATCCCCTTCCCTTAGCAAGATGCAGATGGTAAATAGAGGGTCAGACCCCTCGTAGAGCCACAAATTGGTTTGTAGAGACGTAGCAATGCTACGTCTCTACATCGAGTGGAATGACTATCAACAGTCAACAGTCATCAATCATCAATTTCAAAAGATTTTCTTTGAAATTCTCTAATTTTGCCTGCATTAAGCGTTAGAAAAAATTGCCAGCATTAGTAAAACTACAACTAATCCTGTAATCCAAATAGCTAACGATCCCCAAACAACAGAATCTTGTTGTAGTTTCTGCCATAAATTAGTGACTGAGTTGTTGCGAAATGCCATTTTCTAATCTCCAATTTTTATGATGTTTTTACTGAGTGATTTAAAACTCAGAATTGATTACAATCTAAAAACCAAACAAAAGTTTACAAAAAAATATTTATTGATGCTTAACTTAATTCTCCCACAAGTATCTGTTTACACTCCTTGGAAGCGGTATTTTGAGAGAATTCTTAATAATAGGTTAAGTATGTATAAAAAGTTTTTTGAAATCTAAAGCACGGAAATATTGACTTTACTTTTCTTTCATGAGTGTTTATCTAAAGTTAGAAATATATTAAAAATAGACAGCTTTTATTACTGGGGTTAGTCAGTAATGGTGCAAGAAATTAGACAAAACGAGCCTCAATATATCTGTATCATTCCAGTTGATAAAATTACAGGTAACCAAGACGAAGAAATCATGAGCTTTGGTATATCTGCTGATGAGGCAAAAAATCAAGGCGAAAAATTATTAGCATCTACCTATGGTTGTAATCAATCGCAAGTTTGGGAATTGATGCAGCAAGCGCGAATTGAAACAATAGCTCAGTGGTGTGCCCCGAAATAGTATTAAACCTTAGACCTCTTGCAAAAAACACTTTTGCAAGAGTTGGGAAAAGGGAAAAGGTTAAAGGGGAAGGGGACAATACAAAACCTTTACCCTTTCCCCCTTCGCCTTTTCCCGACTTATGCAAGAAGTCTCTTGTCTATGTTGAAACCTGGAGTTTGGAATTATAGCAATCCCAAAACTTTTATTTATCTTTTTTTGAGATCGAGATCTTGGCAACAGCAGCTTTTAGTAAGCACAATGGTGCAAACATTCAGCTAATCGGTATAAGGAGCCATTAATACTATGACCGACGCCAAGCATACTTCCCCACGCCGCCGTCGCTCTTGGGCAGAGCCATATAAAATCAAGGTGGTTGAGCCATTAAAAATGACTACTCGTGCTGAACGGGAAGAAGCGATCGCCCAAGCGGGTTACAATACTTTTTTATTACGCTCTGAAGATGTTTACATTGATTTGTTGACTGATAGTGGCACCGCAGCCATGAGCGATTATCAATGGGCAGGTATGATGCTTGGTGATGAAGCTTATGCTGGTAGCAAGAACTTTTACAATTTAGAAGAAAACATTCAGAAATATTACGGCTATCGCTATATAGTCCCCACCCACCAAGGACGTGGCGCGGAAAACATTCTTTCTCAAATACTGATTAAACCAGGCGATTATATACCTGGCAATATGTATTTCACCACAACCAGGCTACATCAAGAATTAGCCGGCGGTACATTTGTGGATGTCATTATTGATGAAGCCCACAATGCCCAATCATTGCATCCATTTAAGGGTAATATAGATTTGCAAAAGCTCACAGACTTAATTGAACGAGTCGGGGCAGAACGCATTCCCTATATCAGTGTTGCTGGAACCGTAAATATGGCTGGTGGACAGCCGATATCAATGGCTAATCTGCGGGAGGTACATCGGTTAGCCCAAACTCATGGTATCCGGATTATTCTTGACGCTACCCGTGCTGTGGAAAATGCTTACTTTATCCAGCAGCGAGAAGAAGATTATAGGAATCAAGCGATCGCCACCATCTTACATGAATTTTGCTCCTACACCGACGGCTGCACCATGAGTGGCAAAAAAGATGCACTGGTGAACATCGGCGGTTGGCTGGCTCTCAATGACGAAAATCTCTACGAAGAAGCACGTAATTTAATAGTAATCTATGAAGGCTTACATACTTATGGCGGTATGGCTGGGCGGGATATGGAAGCTATGGCACGCGGTATCGAAGAATCAGTTAAAGACGATCATATTCGGGCGCGTGTCGGACAAGTTGAATATCTAGGACAAAAACTGTTAGATTGGGGGATTCCAATTGTTGTACCCATTGGTGGACATGCGATTTATTTGGATGCCAAACGCTTTTTACCACAAATTCCCCAAGAGGAATTTCCCGCACAACGCCTAGCAGCCGAACTGTACGTAGAAGCAGGTATTCGGGCAATGGAACGGGGTATCGTTTCTGCTGGACGCAATAAAGAAACAGGAGATAATTATCATCCAGAGTTAGAACTAGTACGTTTAACTATTCCCCGCCGAGTGTATACCCAAGCTCACATGGATTTAACTGCTGAAGCAGTGGAAGAAGTCTATTATAATCGCGATCGCCTGCGCGGACTGAAGATGATTTACGAGCCAAAATATCTACGTTTCTTCCAAGCACGGTTTGAGTTGCTTTAAAACTGGCAATATTTTGTGAGACTCCTGTTCACAGTCAACAGTCAACGGTCAACGGTGAACACTCACCAATATCAATGCAATATTTTTGTAGTTGGAAGTCCCTAATTAACGTTTTTTGCTACCACCTCTCGCACGCGATAAATAGGCCGTCCTTGGGATTCATGATATGTACGCATGAGTAATTCCGCTAAAAGACCGAAGCAAAACAACTGTACTCCAGTTACAAGCAACAAAACTGCCAAAATCAGCAAAGGACGATTGCCAATCATCTGACCCAAAGCTAATTTGATAAAAGTTAAATAAATGCCGATAAGCGTCCCCGAAACCATTGAAATCAAGCCTAACAAGCCAAAAACATGCATCGGGCGGGTGAGGAACTTTTTCATAAACAAAATGGTTAATAAATCCATCAACACCCGGAACGTCCGCCAAATCCCATACTTACTGCGACCAAAACGGCGGGCGTGATGGCGTACCGGCATTTCAGTAATTCTCGCCCCTTCGATGTATGCTAAAGCAGGTAAAAATCGATGTAATTCGCCATAAAGATTCATATCTGCCAGAAGTTCTGCACGATAGGCTTTGAGGGAACAACCATAGTCATGAATATTCACGCTAGTGGTGCGGCGAATTAACCAATTAGCAATTTTAGAAGGAAGTAAGCGATTTATGGCACCATCTTGGCGTTTTTGTCGCCAGCCACTTACCAAATCGTAACCTTCATCAAGCTTTGCCAATAGCATCGGAATATCAGCCGGGTCATTTTGCAAATCAGCATCTAAAGAAACGATGGCCCGACCTAGTGCATAATGAAATCCAGCCGCCATAGCCGCAGTTTGGCCGTAATTACGACGCAAAATCACCGCTTTTAAATCAGGACGTGTTTTTGCTTCTTGCTTGAGATATTCCACGGAACCATCGGTAGAACCATCATCAACACAAATAATTTCATAATTTATCTGACTCGAAGATAATGTAGATGCGATCGCTTCTAATAAAAGTGGCAAACTTTCCACTTCATTGTGTATCGGCACCACCACCGAAACATCAGGGACAATTGTCGAAATCGCCCCATTCATTCCTTCACAAACCAACTCACTCCCCATCTTCCTGTGCGTCCTCAGCATCTCTGTGGTTCGTAACTGTTAACAACTCTACCAGCACCCCGTAGCTGCTGATAATAGGACTGACTAACAGCATCCCCCTGTTCCGAAAGAACATCAATCCCAATACCATTACGCCCCTGTTCCTTCCCAGAACTATGGATATAATAACCATCCGCCAAATAAAGCCCCACATGGGTTGCTTTTTGAGTAGTTCCAAAAAATACCAGATCCCCAGGTGCTAATTCTGCAATGGTAATTGGTTGAGTAAATCCTTCCTGTTGATAAGCATCTCTCGGTAACCAAATACCCACAGAAGCAAAAGCCGCTTGCATTAACCCAGAACAATCATAATTTGGCCCTACCGTACCACCCCAAAGATAATAATTCGGTTGTTGCATCGCTTTTTGGGTAAAATCTATAACCTCTGCCAGCAGTTTTTTAATTTCAAATTCAGAAAATCTTGCAGCCTGATAAAGTACAGTAGCAGGTTGTAATAAACCCAAATCTGAAAAGGATACCCATCCGGGATAGTCATCTTCACGCAAATACACCTCCACCGCCGAATCATCATGATTCGACGTTACCCATAAATGTCGCCCAGATGCGGCTTGAGTTGCTAGGCGCGTACACTCAGGAGAATCGTATAAGTTCAGGTCAGCTAAACACTGATACTCCGCTGATTTGAGATTTTGGATTTGGGATTTTAGATTAAAGGACATTATTCTAGAATGATTTTTTTTAATAAAGACGAACAACTGGAAAATCTGGGTAATGGCATTTTAGATGCAACTTGGGCAGCATTTCCTACCTTAGCCCGCAACCAAATTGCCTTGACTTTGGTTGTTTACGACCCACCAGTGCCGGTAAATACTGGTGGGGCCCTGACTCCCGACGCTTTTTGGAACCACCCAGTCCGGGGTTTTACTTATCGCGGTGTAGAACGGATTTACCCTGCAAGTGTAGTCAAACTATTTTATCTGGTGGCAATAAATGAATGGCTAGAAAAAGGCATGAGCCAAACTTCTAAGGAATTAGAGCGAGCCTTGCGGGATATGATTGTAGACTCTAGCAATGATGCTACCAGCTTGGTTGTAGATATTCTCACTGGCACCACCTCAGGCCCCGAACTACCAGTAGCACCATTTGAAACCTGGAAATATCAGCGTAATATCGTTAACCGCTATTACCAATCCTTGGGATGGGAAGAAATGGAGACGATAAACGTTTGTCAAAAAACTTGGGGTGATGGCCCCTATGGACGAGAGCGGGCATTTGTGGGAGAGTTACTGGAAAATCGTAATATGTTGACCACAAATGCCATCGCCAGATTAGTGCATAGTATTATCGGCGGAGTAGCAGTTTCAAGTGTGCGATCGCAAGGAATGATGGCTTTGCTCAAACGCGATGTCCAAAACTTACCCACTGATGTCGAAGAAGACCAAATAACAGGTTTTTTAGGCGGTGGACTTCCTAAAGATGCTCAAATTTGGTCAAAGGCGGGTTGGACAAGTCAAGTCCGCCATGATTCCGCTTACATTGAGTTAACAAACCAACGCCCCTACCTTTTAGTAGTATTTACTGAAGGCAAAGCCCAAGCTAAGAACCGGGAAATTTTGCCCTTTGTTTCCAAGCTAGTTGTAGAAGCGATTAGCAGTCTGTAAGACGGACTGGGGATTTGGGG
>NZ_JACKZU010000479.1:0-5357 GCF_014222165.1 Nostoc sp. 2RC | reverse complement strand
CCCTTTACCCCTTCCCCCCTCCCCTTTGCCCGATGACCAATCTTCAACATATTGTTACAATACTTAACATGATCATTCTCAGCGGTGGCCTTTTCCATGATTGTTAAGACACTTCCCCCTAATTCCGGATCGATTCAGGAGGACAGTCGCAAGGGCAAAACTAGCCAAGGCGAACTGCATATTATTGATGTAGTACCAGAAAATGGTACACAAGACTTGGTGGTGCAATCGCCAAGATTGTTAGCAGCCCGTAGGGATACTCAAACAGCCGAACCTGAGACGCGTTACAATCCCCTGGAGATAGCGGCGCATTACCAAGAAAGACCCCTACAAGTTTTGGGGCGGATTTTGGCGGTGCTGAGACCAACACTCTCCTTTGTGTTTGGGTTGTGGTCGGATAATAAACGGGGAATTGTTGTCAAAAATGACCGCCGCCGAGCCGTTCAGCTACGAGAATTACTAACCAGGCTGGGGCCTGCTTACATCAAAATTGGCCAAGCCTTGTCCACCAGACCAGATTTGGTTCCTCCGGTATATCTAGAAGAATTAACTAAGCTACAAGATCAATTACCGCCTTTTGCCAACGAAATTGCTTACCAGTTTATTGAAGAAGAATTAGGCGCACCTCCCCAAGAAATTTACGCCGAACTATCGCCCCAACCAATTGCTGCGGCTTCTCTGGGGCAAGTTTATAAAGGAAAGCTGAAAACTGGTGAAGAAGTGGCAGTTAAGGTTCAGCGTCCAGATTTAAGAGAGCGGATTACCATTGATTTGTATATCTTGCGTAATCTAGCCGCTTGGGTACAGAAAAAAGTCAAACGGGTACGCAGTGACTTAGTTGGGATTCTCGATGAATTAGGCGATCGCATTTTTGAAGAAATGGATTACATCCATGAAGGTGAAAATGCCGAACGATTTTTCGAGCTATACGGTCATATAAAAGACATTTACGTTCCGAAAATTTACTGGGAATATACCAATCGTCGCGTGTTGACGATGGAGTGGATTAACGGCACTAAATTAACCCAAACAGCAGAAATTCGCGCCCAAGGCATAGATGCTCGTTATTTAATTGAAGTGGGCGTGCAATGTTCTCTACGTCAGTTACTAGAACACGGATTTTTCCACGCCGATCCCCACCCTGGTAATTTATTAGCCACAACTGATGGCAAATTAGCTTATCTCGACTTTGGAATGATGAGCGAGATTAAACCGCCCCAGCGTTATGGTTTAATTGAAGCGATCGTCCATGTGGTGAACCGCGACTTTGACGGCTTAGCAAAAGACTACGTTAAATTAGATTTCTTATCACCAGAAACAGATTTAACACCAATTATTCCAGCTTTTGCTAGAGTATTTGCTGATGCTCAAGGAGCTACTGTTGCCGAACTCAACATTAAAAGTATCACCGATGAATTATCGGCTTTAATGTATGAATATCCTTTCCGCGTACCACCATACTATGCTTTAATTATTCGCTCCTTGGTGACCTTGGAAGGTATTGCAATATATATAGATCCGAATTTTAAAGTTCTCAGCGAAGCTTATCCTTACGTTTCTAAACGTCTATTAACAGATGCTGCACCACAATTAAGAGCATCATTGCAAGATTTGTTATTTAAAGATGGCAGATTCCGCTGGAACCGTTTAGAAAATTTGTTGAAAAATGCCCGTAACAGTCAAGACTATGACTTTAATTTAGTACTAAATCAGGGGATAGAATTTCTATCATCTGAACGTGGCGCATTCATTCGCGACAAGTTGGTGGATGAAGCTGTGAATGGACTTGATGCTGTAAGTAAAAATGTTTTGCATAACTTTACTTATTTACTCAGAGAACGGGTAGGATTAACAGCAATTAACGAAACTCCAGCCGCGACAGTTGAACAACAACAAACCTTAGAACACATCAAACGGATTTTAAATATTCTCCAAGAAACACGAGGTTTCGATCCAGTAGAACTTGCAACTCAACTTGCCCAGTTATTTGGAAATCCAGGGGTACAGCGTTTGGGTCAACAAGTGGCCAGCCGCTTTACGCAAAAGGCTTTAGCTAGGATAATTCGGCAATTGTTGGCCTCAGAGTGAGGTGTTGAGAGTGTTATTACTGTATTTCCAATTGAAAGTGCAAATCTGCTGAAATTATTTACAGGAAACTTCTCTAACTACTTTGAGGAAATTAGCTAAGACTTTTGATTGATTATCTCGTCTCCAAGCGATCGCCATTTTAAATATAGGCGATTGTCCTTGGATTTTTCGATAAACAACTCCTATACGTTGAAGATTCATGACATTAGCAGGTAGCAATGTCACGCCAATTTCCCCTGCAACCAAACCTAAAATAGTTGTCATCCATCCGGCTTCTTGTACCACCTTCGGTTGAAATCCTGCTGACAAACAAGCATTGCGAATCAGGGCGTGTAATGCTGGAACTTTCTCATAGCAAGGAAGTATAAAAGGTTCCGCTTTAAAGTCTTGCAGTTGAATTTGTGGGTAATGGCTGAGGGGATGTTTTTTAGGAAGCACCATTACCAAAGGCTCTTCGGTGACAATTTCATAGGTGAGAAAATGGCCATCGTCTATATCTTGGAGATTGTACCAATTTTCAAAATCCACATCTAGGGTGCGGTCTTGAAGTTTTTCGCGACTATCTTCAAACATTAATTCTTGTAATACTAAATCTACATACGGATATTTGTGACGAAAAACCCGCAGAATATTTGGTAGCAAGCTGTTAGAAATTGAAGTACTAATACCAACAGTTAACCTTCCAATTTCACCTTGACTTGCTTGTTTTGCAGATATCTGAATTCTCTCGACTTGTTCGAGGAGATGTTGTGCTTCTTGAAGAAAAACTTGACCGTATGGCGTCAGTTCCAAGCGAGGCTTACGCACAAATAGTTCTATGCCTAATTCTTCTTCTAATTTTTTAATTTGTTTGCTGAGGTGTGGCTGAGGAATATGCAGTTGTTCTGCTGCATGGCTGATATTGATATCTTTTTGTCCAGCTTCATTCTTGAGTGTAGCCAAAAAAACAAAACGTTCTAGACGTTCTAGATTCATAGTAACCCTAACGTATTATACGTGTTTAGATATACTACAATATCTAACTGCACTTCATATACGAAGCTGTATTAAAGCTTAGCAAAATGCACTAGTATTACTATGTCTATTTAAGCATACTACAATACATATTTTGGTAATTGAGTTATGGATTGTGACCTCCTAAGATTTATTCCATAAATGATTAGGAGAGAAAAACATGATTAAAAATCAAATACCTCCAATTCAACGAGTATTAATTGTTGGAGGAACTCATGGAAATGAGTTCACTGGTGTTTATACGATCAAAAAACTCCAACAGCATCCCAATCTTGTACAGCGTCAGAACTTTGAAACTATAACTTTGCTGGCCAATCCTCAAGCATTTGCAGCAGTGCGTCGATATCTTGATAAAGACCTTAACCGTTGTTTTCGACAAGCAGATTTGCAAGATTTAACGCGTTCTAGTTATGAAGATATACGAGCCAGAGAAATCAATCATTTATATGGTGCAAATGGTAAAACCCCTGTGGATGTAGTTGTGGATATTCATAGCACTACTGCAAATATGGGTTTAACTGTAATTACCCATGAGCATCCTTTCAACTTGCAATTAGTTGCTTATCTTCAAAGCGTAAATCCTTTAGTCAAGGTTTATATTTTACCAAAATCGCTAGAAGCTTCTAGTTTGCCATCGATTTGTGAATTAGGCTGCACCATTGAGGTGGGAGCAATTCCTCAAGGAATTTTACAAGCCGATCGCTTTGAGGAAACTGAAAGGTTAGTGAACGATATTTTAAATTATCTGGAATTATATAATCGCGGTGAAGTTCCTTTATTTAAAAATAGCTTCACCGTTTATAGTCATTGTGGAACAATTGATTATCCCAGAAATGAATCTGGTGAAATTCAAGCAATGATTCACCCGCAACTTCAGTTTCAAGATTATCAACCATTGAATCCTGGAACACCGATGTTTTTAACATTTAAAGGAGAAGCGATCGCCTACGAAGGAACCTCAACAATTTATCCAGTTTTTATTAATGAAGCCGCTTACTATGAAAAGGGAATTGCTATGTGCATCACTCAACCGCAGCAGATATTACTGAAAAAAAATGAAGATAATTTAGGATTTCAGGTTTATTTTGCAAATAAATTCAGTGGCTAATTAAATGTTTTTCAGGAGTCATTATGTCTGCAAAATCATCTAGTTGTCTTGGTTGTTTAGGCAGTTTAGTTATCTTGACCTTCATTGGCTCAATCTTCTTTGGCGGAGGAGTTTTAATGCGAGTTGGCTGGTTTGGTTTTGTGTTAGGAAAAGACCCAATCAATCGCAAACAAATTATCATTGACCACTTCACTAATTTGGAGTACAGTAAGAAAATTGCCGAGTCATCCGTGCAAAGATTTCATACTCAATTAGAACAAGGCAAATGCCAAGATATTTATCAAGAAGCAAATGAGCTTTTTCAAAAAAATTTCAGTCAGTCACAAATGCTAAGCATTTGTGCAACAATCAAACAGGAAATTGGAACTGTAAACTCTGCTCAAATCACTGATTGGTGGGGACAACCGACTGACAAAGAATCGGAAAATTACATTCTTCTTCGCTACATCACAGTATTTTCTAAATCATCTGTTCGCGAAACTTTTGTTTGGTTAGTGAAGGATAACAAATCAGAACTCGTACAATTTGAAATCAACTCTCAAATTCAGCGTTCTGGAGAATTTTAAATTTTGAATTGATATCATTCCTCATCTTTGTGATAACCATTTTTTTCACGTTTGAGGCTTTCTTCTAAAGCTTGAATTTGTTCGCGTCTGGCTTCTAATTCCAGAGAACGCCTCGCCAAGTCTTGGTTTTGCAACGTTAAAGACTGTCGCCAATTTTCTGCTCGTTCGGCTTCGTGCTGTAAGAATTCTGGTGTAATGCCTGTGGTGAGGTAAGTTTGTACTAAATGTAGCACCCAATTAGTCGCATCTTCTATTCTTTCAATATCGCCTGTGGGTGAAAGTTCGACTAAAACAAGCAAATTTTCACTCATGGGATTTCCTTTTCCCAACAAAATAAAAGCCTCTTCTGGAATTATTGCCCATAAGTTATCAACTTCTTGACGCGCTAATAAGCGTAATTGGTGCTGCTCTAAAAAATCATTTTTCCGCACCTGGGCTAGATATAGCATGAGAGTTACTCCGCTTTACTTAGAAATTTAAACTTTCAAAAATTATTTTTAATTAAAAAACAGTGCAAATATTATACAAATTCAAAATTCAAAATCCCCGAATTAGGCAAGCCAGATATTAAAAGGGTTTAG
>NZ_JACKZU010000047.1:0-31090 GCF_014222165.1 Nostoc sp. 2RC | reverse complement strand
CGAGGCTCAACCATACTCTCTGTGTTAGTTTTTGCGATCGCACTTAATTATACTTTGGCGAGAGTGACAAAAGAGGGTTAATCACCCCACCGATAGCATCAGAACCATAAAGAGTAGAACCACCGCCTGGTAGTACTTCAACTCTTTCAACGATATTGGTAGTAAATTCTGAAAGGTCAAAACCACCAGAACCAAGTTCGTTAATTGGTCTACCATCAAGCAAAATCAAGACTTGTGCAGAGTTAGAACCTCGAATAAATTGACCGCTTAAAGCGTTTACTTCCGTACCAACTGTACCATCAGGCAAGATACCAGGAAGGAATTTGAGTGCTTCTCTGACAGTTCTAGCACCCTGCGCTTCCATTTCTTCTCCTGTAATCACATAAACCGGACGAGTGGAATCTTTCACTGTCCCCTCACGACGAAAGGGTGAGTATACAGGTTCATTGAGTAGCTTATCGATGACTGTTAGTTCAATATCTGGTTCTTTTTCTTCTACGGATGTTGGGGGATTTTCAGGTTTTACTTGTGCAACTGGTTGTAAGTCTCTTGCAGTACCTTCATTTTTAGGAAACTCAGATATTTGTGGAACTTGATTAGCAATAGCTACATTTCCTCCACATACCATCCCAGAAATTGCGGTAAAAACGAAGATTTTTGAGAAAAATTCATAATAAGTAACTACACGGAAAGTGGACATGAAACTCCTCGTTTTCAGTAAATGCAGATATTGATTTGTACTATTGATTTTTGAGATTTAGGGTGAAATTAGCTTGCTACAATGCATTGCTATACCTAAATCATTGTGGATACTATTTGAATGACAAAAAAGATTCTGTGGTATTTTTGATGGATACCCAAATTCCTATAGGAAAATCCAAAATTGAGTGTCCTTACTAACAGCGAAGCGAAGTAGTAAAACTTGCAGAGGGTACTTTCTGAAGTCGATATCTGTACCCATGAAATACTTTAACTATGTGTATCATCTGTACCTCGCAGATAAATATTTTTTGCCTAGAGTGAGTCGGCGGGCATTCTGACTTAGAGATACGTTATGTTCATCTCGTTACAGCTGCGGGACAGCGCCGGATTTTCACCGAACTTTCCCCCTTGCGCCTGATGGCTGCTCCCCATCAGAACCGACAGTTATGTGTCACATTACCATAGTTGCTCTCTATATGTAAATTCAGTCGATAATAATTTTGATTTTCCATATCACTTACTGAATTTTAATTATACTTTTGCTGCTGCTAAAATCCATAAAAGAAATCCCCTAACTATCAGTACAGGGGAAGGCGTATTTTCATACATTGTAGATTAAATTTTGTCAAGTGTCTTACGTTTCTAAGAGGTAGTTTAACGCTTTAACTTTGCTATTCAAGCTCTATACGTAGCAATTGAAAAAACGGTAAAAACAGAAAGATTGTTTTTTATTTTGGATGATTTTCATTGTGTTTTTGCTCCTATTCTCAGGCAATTTTGAGGTTGGAATTCTGCCCATTCTTTGCATATAGTTTGGTAACATTGCGGTGGTGTAATAGGTAAATTAGTTAAATAGAAAAACCCAGCCTGATTACCGTATTCCAACAAAAATACAACATCTTTTTCGGGATTATACTTATCTACAGCTTCAAGAATATGAGCATTCATGAAGTGTCTTTGCAGCAGTACGGTATCGGGTGCTGCTAACCAAGCATTTAAGAAAGCTGCGAGATTTTTACGCGGAATAAAATGGGCTTTAAATGTTTCACCAGCCATACTTAAATGCGGAGAATTGGTACTGCAAATTACAACACCACGTTCTCCTCCTAAATAGCCAACCCAAGCGTTATAACCAATTACCAATAAATTAGTGGCGATAAAATCTTGTTGCCAATCTTGAGTGTTTATTTCTGTGGTCATCTTCAATTAAACTCCTTTAGATAACTGCCAAAGTTGGATAGAATAACACAGATGGTTTTCAAAAATAGCGCGTGCTGCTAACCCTTCAGCAATTGGCTTTTCCAACCAACGCTTAAATGCCCAATGTCCGATCGCGTATAGTGGTGGAACGGCGATCGCTACAACATCAGCAATATATTTAACTGTAGTCAGCCCAAAAGTACGGAACTTATCAACACACAAATCAATGGTTGGCGCAATATGGGTTGAAATGTCTTCCGTCTTGATTAACTTGAATCCAGACTGTTCTAACGCCGCCTGGAGTTCGTTGGCGACATGACAATTAGAAAAAATACCTTTTCGGTATTCGGGATCAAAACGCATCATATCTGCAAGCAGCAGGTAGCCACCGCTATCCAGTAAACGAGCCGCACCTTGAGCTAAATCGTCAACAGCGATATACTGGCTGCTTTCACTCAACAGAACTAAATCGTAGGAGTTTGGGGAGTGAAAATCTTCAAATCTCGTTAAATAGAAAGGTACTTGAGAGTTAGTATGCTTGATAAACTTTTCTTGCTGGAGTGTGTCAGGTGCTAATCCCTCAACAATGAAACCGCGATCGCGTAAATACACTGCATTCCCACCAATCCCGCAGCCGACATCCAGCACAGTTTTTACACCCTCTGGAATAAAACTAAAAAGCTTGGCTGCATAAGCTTCTTGAGCCGCACGCAGACGAGTTAGAGTCAATTCCTCACCCACAGTAGGTAGTGGCTCCCAATACCCGTAATGGAGATAGGAGGAATTTGTAAGTCCCATGTAATAATCTATCGCCGCATTTTGGTAACGAGTCGCTTTGGGAATATTTATTAGTTTTGGTTTTTGCATTTATAAATTGGTAGAAACAGTGACAAGTTCATGCTTAATATTCCCAGCAATATCAGTGTGTTAATTTTGTCGTTTGATTAACTAAGGTATTACTATTTGCAAATTGCTACATAATAATTTTAGTGAACACTTAAAGCCCCAAATCAAACCTGAGATTATTAATTACAAATTATGAATTACGTTTCACAATAACTAAATTGCCTTCTATTTTTGTCTCGTAATTTGATAGTGATTTTGTAGCTGACCCCATTTGTACATTGCCATTGGCAGCAAATTTGGAAGCATGACAAGGGCATAAAAATATCTTTTCTTCTGCAAGCCACTCTACGGTGCAACCCATGTGAGTGCAGGTAGGGTTCACAGCCACTAGATTTTTGCTTTTAGAAGTACCAATTACTAATACAGAACCAACAGGTGAGTTTTCATTTAATAGTTGACCAGTTTTATCCAATTCGGCAACTGTTCCTACTGGTTGCCAATCTCCAGAAGTTGATGATATTGCTATAGTTTCTGGAGCAGAAGCTACAACTTTTGCAGGTAAGCTACTTGCTACATAACCTAAACCAAAACAAGTAATAAAATCACGACGTTTCATAGTTTCATATTATTTAGGCTTTATATAAACAATTTATTGCACCTTACATTTCCGAGCATAAATCTGTAAAATAGTGAGGGGAGAAAGAAATAACTTTCCTCCTATCCCCTGCTTTTCCCAAGATGAGAAACTTAGGAAAATAGATTCTACGGGAGGCTATTCCGCAAGCGGCGTAAACAATTTATCGATGCAGCACAATCACAACCAAACATAGCTACAGCAGCATCACTTTCTGCATCTGTAACCCCAAGCAGAGCCTTTTCACTGTCATCAGCAGTAACATCAATCTCTGCTACGCCTTTTTGCAAGTGAGATAATTGTTCAGCGTGAGCGCAGAAAAATTTACCGAGTTTCGGATGTCTGGCACAAGCTCTTTGGTCTGATGCTGATACTGGTGTAGTAGCAGCATCAGGACGGTCTACTGGTTGGGGATTTACTGGTTCACCAGCTGTGGTCACTTTATTGGTCATGACCAATGAAGCTAAAGACATCAAAGCTGCGGATTTAGTTGTTAAATTTGTCAGAAATTTATTCATGCAATTGTCTAGAAGTAGGTTGGCAATTAAAGTTAATTTTCTCTCTGCTTAGTAGGGGAATGCAGAATTTTTTACCTTGTATTTCTTCCATTAAGTTGATACCCAAACAGGAGATTTTTCCTGTTTTTATATATTTAATAACTACTTGGCAGAGAGATAGCAATCGATTATACTCCTACTTTTAAAATTACTGTGTATTTTCTAGGGCATTAGGCTTGGTTGAAATTCTGACCAACGCTTGTAAACTTGTGCATAGCAATCGGGTGGAGTAATTTTTAGTTTGTGTAGAAAATTAACTTCAATCTGATGTTCAGCCTTTAGCACCAAAAGAATGTCTTGATAGGGATTGTATGTTGCAACTGAGGGTAAAATTGATGAAATCATAGATGAACACATTGATTGTGATATAAATCCGCCATCCCTCAACGAACGCAAGTAAAACTCAATCAGATTGGAAGGGAGAAATTGCAGGGTGAAGGGCACTATATCAAGACTTGTAATTGTCGAGTGAGTAACTTTAGTATCGACATCACAAATAACAACTCCCCGCCCAAATGACTGAAATCCCTTCCATCCTGTGTAACCAATTACTAATATATTGTTATGGATAAAGTTGTTTTGCCAGTAGCCGAAATTTCCTTGCCACAAACTATTGGATGGTCGCATTGACTTCCTCCCCCAATACCAATGATTCAATGCGAACTCGATCTAGTTCTCGACCAATTAACACTAATCGCGTTTGACGGGGTTCGCTGTTTTGCCAGGGACGGTCGTAAAAGTAATCAAATCGATTACCGACACCCTGTAATACCAAACGCATGGCTTTATTCGGAACTGCTACAAATCCCTTAATTCGATAAATTTCTTGCTGTTGCACCAATGTTTGTAAGCGTTTAACCAAGACAGACGGTTCAAATGCTTGGTCTAGTATTAGTTGCACTGCATTAATGCCGTCATCATGTTCGTGGTCTTCTTCAGTATCGTGGTGACTGGGGCGACTATCTAAGTTGTCTTCTACCGCAGCGTTGAAACCGAGTAACAAATCGCTACTGATTTTACCATCCTGGCAAAGAATGACTTTTACACCAGGGGGTAAGTTCTGTTTGAGCCAATCCTGCACTCTCACTTGCGTTGGGAAATCAACGCGATCGCTTTTAGTCAGCAACACCAAGTCAGCACAAGCCAGCTGATCTTCAAACAGTTCCTCAATGGGTGTTTCGTGTTCTAGGCTAGAGTCAGCTTGTCGCTGGGCTAAGAGGGCTGCTAAATCGCCTACATATCGATCGCTAGCCAAGGCTTCGCAATCCACCACAGTGATTACGCCGTCCACTGTTGCACCTGTGCGAATCTCTGGCCAGCGAAATGCTTGTACCAATGGTTTTGGTAATGCTAGCCCAGAGGTTTCAATTAACATACAGTCTAGGCGATCGCGCCGCTTCAATAATTCCTGCATGGCTGGTAAAAATTCCTCTTGCACTGTGCAGCACAAGCAACCGTTGGTGAGTTCAACAATGTTGCTGTTGGGGTCTTCTTCATCATCACAAACTCGGCAATCACGCAATAATTCGCCATCAATGCCCATTTCCCCAAATTCATTTACCAAAACAGCAATCCGTCGTCCTTCGTTGTTTTGCAGTAAGTGACGAATTAACGTAGTTTTGCCTGCGCCGAGAAATCCTGTAATGACTGTGACGGGAATTTTGTGCATATAAAATAAGTTGTTTGTTGATTAAAGGAGCGATCGCCAGAAAGAAGTGGTAAGCGCAAATATTATGTAGTGTTGCCAGCGTTAAAATTCAAATATTTATGTTCTGCAACACCGTCAAGGATGAGTGGTCAAGTTGTGGCTGGCGGCCCCATAGCCCGGTCATCAGTCGCAGCAGTAGCCTTCGTGGGAAAGACCAATAAATTATCAGCCGTAGTACTAGCCGCCGTAGTCTAACAATTGGCAACCAGTGGTTAGAAAAGCTACGGTTGAGAATATCAGTAAAGGCAAGCACCACCCAGTTTTCATAGCGTCGCCAGCGATCGTAGCGTTTTAGCACTGCTAGAGAACCCAGGTCTTGTTTGTGTTGTTGTGCAGTTTGCAACACTTGGGCTAGGGCAGCCGCATCACGAATACCCATGTTTAGCCCCTGACCGCCCACCGGATGACAGCAGTGGGCAGCATCCCCCAGCAATACTAAGCGCGGTTTGCAATAGCGGCGGCTCTGCATCAATCGTGCCGGAAACACTAGGGGTTGGCTCAATAAAGTTAGTTTCCCCATTTGTTCGCCGTAGCGTCGTCGTAGTTCGGTCATAAACTGGTCGGGAGGCAGAGCAACTATTGCCTGAGCCTCTGCTTGGGGGGCAATCCAGACAATTTGACAGCGATTATCAGGCAAGGGCAAAATTGCAAAAGGGCCGCTAGGCCAAAAACGCTCGTAGCCGATATTCTGGTGCCATCGCTCTGGAGCAACGAAAGCTGTGATACAGGATTGCCAGTAAGCCCAGCCGTTAGTTTCGATGCCAGCAGAAGAGCGAATTTGCGAGTTGATACCATCAGCAGCCACCACCAACTGCGATCGCAACCGTTGTTGACCTTGGGAATTCTCCAGCACTACTTCTGCGGTTTCAGTTCCATAGCGCACCTCAATCACTTGAGTCTCATACCAGCAGGTAATGTTGGCTGCTGTTGCCACTCGTTGCTGGAGTGCCGCCATCAGTACCCCATGTTCACCACAGTAGTAAACTGCTGCTTCTCCCAAATCTTTAGGGCAAAACTCAACTCGGTGGGGATAGTCTGCGTCCGACAGTAATACCCGTGAAAAATGGCTAATTTTTGGCGCAATTTGCGACCATAGCCCTAAATCACGAAAAATTTTGCTCGTCATCGGCGACAGGGCATAAGCTCGCTTTCGCTCTGTTGCTTGCTGCTGTTGTTGTGCTTCCACTACTACAATTCGCAAACCTGACGATTGCAGTCCACAGGCTAGTGTCAAACCTGAAATACCGCCGCCGACAATAACTACATCGCAGTTTGCCAAAGATGGATGCAGTAATGAGGTCATAGCTTGAAACTCACGCATTGGTCATAATGCTTGCTACCTAACCAAGCTGGAGGGATTTACCTTAGCAAAGTTTCTGTCCATCAATTCTGTACGTGAATTTGCCCGCACAGCACGGAACATTCCAAATCGGCACAGTCCTGCACCAAAGGCTAAACGCATCAATAAAAACGTCGGCACTTCGCGCACAGACTTAATGAAACCAGACAGTCCAAAACGCAGAAATCCGCTTGGGCGAACCACTCCTTGCCAAATCGAATCTAACCAAGAAGGAAGGGTTTCTTGCGTCCAGTCTGCCGTAATTACCTCTCCTTCCACTAATCCTGTAGCTGCCAACAGTTCGGAGAATCCCTCAATGCTAGAAAAAGCTGGATGAGACCACTGATCTAGCAGTTGTCGCATTACTGGTTTCTCCCAAAAATTTAGCGGCTTTTGGCGGTCATCCCTTTGATTCCAGTCAGCGACAACCAAAATTCCACCAGGCTTTAGTACCCGCATTAATTCTCTGGCAAAAATGGCTTTATCGGGCATATGGGGGCCTGCTTCAATCGACCAAACTACATCAAAACTGGCATCTGGAAACGACAATGCCATTGCATCATCGACTGCAAACTGGGCGTTTAGTTCTTGGGGTGTTAACTCCTGGGCGCGTTTCACCTGCTGTGGGCTGATGGTAATTCCTGTGACAGCAAATCCATAATCTCGCGCTAAAATCCGGCTGCTACCCCCAATCCCACAGCCAACATCTAAGACGGTAGTATCAGGAGGTAATTTATCTAAACCGCCCCACTTAACCATTTCATGCACGAAGTCCGATTTAGCAACCAAAAAATCCTTGCGTCGTGGCGGCGAACCGTAGTGACCGAGGTGAATGTGTTCTCCCCAGTAAAATTCTAGAATGCCGTCAAGCGTCCATTGGTCATAGGAATTAGCGACTGTGGCTGAGGATTGATACTTACGAGCCGTTAGGAAATAAGCCGCAATTCCAGTTAGTAAAACGACAAGAGAACCAATTACAAAATAAACTAATAAAGTTGACATTGTTGTGAAAAATTTTTATGTAGCTAACCGTTGATAGATGTTGGTGTGTTTATGGTTCATCCCGAATTAGACGAGAGATCGTAAGAGAAATTTTCCTATAGGCTGAACTTGCAATATTTTGCCAACCTCGAATTATTTTCCTGAAATTTAGAAAGGGTTGCTGCTTATCTTCTCTAAAACCTGTTTGTTTGACAAAAGGATGAACAGCAGTAGGAATCTTCCCAGTCCGGTGAAGATAATATTTCGGCATGATGATTAACCGAGTCAGAATTTAACGAAAATACAGAGAAGTTATGCACGCCAGACATAGCGATGAAAAGTTAGTGCCATATCTCGTTGAAAATATTTCTCTTTATCAAAGTAAAAGAAATACCTGAATACTCACAAAGTAATTATTGTAAGACTTACACAAATAAAGGCTTCAAGATTGCTTCCCTATGGTCGCAATGACGAAAATAAGTTAGTTTTGCGTAAGTTCTGTACTAATTGAAATTTAATATTAAAGCTTCAGCTACCTCGGCTAGGCTCGGCACAAGTTCGTTCAGCTTTAACGTTGAGCAAAGTCGAGACATTAATTACTTATTTCGTGAAAAGCCGCCATTTGTAGCGTTTTAATGTGCGGTGCTTTCAAAATATCAAACCTAGCGATCGCCATGTAATAAACCATCCGTGCCTCGCAGATGTACAAAATTTACAAGTCAACTTCGGCGGGCATTCTGACTCACAAGGTAAACCTTGATTACAGCTGCGGGACAGCGCCGGATTCGCACCGGACTTTCCCCCTTACCTCTAGTGGCTGACCCCCACTAGAACCGAGATTCCTTTGCATCTTAACACAACTGTGATTTGCTTGCGTAAAAATCAATGGTCGATCTATACTGGCATTCGTCGTTAATCGGGGCAAGTTTCATTCTTTACCAAAGCTTGCCCTAGATTTTTATTGGACAATTCTTTTAACAATTTTTCAACCTGACAAATTGTTAGGATTACCAGCGTTTGGTGACATAACGTTGACAGTTCGACTTCGCTCACCGTCAACAATTTTTTATATTGCTAAACCTAGCTAACAATTCTTTTCCATTCTGACAATTATTTTTCTCCAATTCATTAACTTATCCAGTATGCAAGCTCCATCCAAACTCTTTGAGAAATCCACAACGGATATCTATGTTGTTCGTCGTGATGGTTCGACAACACCGTTAGAAATTAATAAAATTCGCACAGTAGTTAATTGGTCTTGTTGCGGACTTTGCTGCAATTCCATTGCCTTAGAAGCACATCTGACAACTCGATTGCGCCCCGGTATTACTACAAGAGAAATTCAAGATAATTTAATTCGCTGCGCCTTGGATTTGTGCAGCCCTGAAGAACCTGATTGGCGGCAAGTGGCAGGGCGATTACATATTTGGAGTTTGTGGAAAGATACTCAAGTTAATCGTGGTTATCAATACGGTTACTATGCTCAAACTGTACATGACAAAGTGAGTAAAGGAGAATACGATCGCCGCATCTTAATCTACACTCCAGAAGAATTAGAAATTGCTAATACTTGGATTAATCCTGACTGGGATGCCGACTATGATTACGCAGGAGCAGTATTACTGACGAAACGATATCTCCTGGCGAATGAATTACCTCAAGAAGCATTTTTAACTTGTGCGCTCTTGATAGCCTCCGTAGAAACACAAGAGAATCGTTTAACTTGGGCAAGGGAGTTTTATGAAGCGATCGCCCGTCGTCAAATATCTTTAGCAACGCCGATTTTAGCGAACTTACGGATTCCCAATGGTTCTCTTGCTAGTTGTTTCATTACGGCAATGGACGACAATTTAGAAAGCATTTTTGGCAGTATTCATGATGCAGCGCGGATTTCCAAAAATGGCGGTGGTGTGGGCGTGAATCTGTCTCGCATTCGGGCTACTGGTAGTTGGGTAATGGGGAAGAAGAACGCCTCCGGTGGTGTTGTTCCCTGGATTAAGTTATTGAATGATACAGCGATCGCCGTCAATCAGGGTTGAAAACGTTAGCCCCTTCTGTTAGTAATAACAGTTGAAAAACTCCCTTAATTGCTGGAAAATCTTATGTAAATCAATCAGAATAGAAAAAGCGCACTACATAAGACAATCAGCAGCCAAGCTAATAGATATGGGCAAAAAATGGACTCCTTTGGAAATTCAGTTTCTCAACGAAAACTACGGTAAGAAAACAACAAAAGAATTGGCTGAAATGTTGAATCGAGATTACAGCACCACAAAACGTTGCATCAAAGAACATATTCTTGATGTTAACGAAAAAACCTTGCCTGAAGGTTTTGTGCGAATTCCTGAATCTCCTATTCATGCAGTCAATCAATTTGGAGAAATAATCCGTATCCGAACACGGAAATATATTCAACCCTCTGTAAATAGAAAAGGTTATTTACAGGTTTGTCTCCAGAATAAAAAATCTTACCGAATTCACCGATTAGTTGCGGAACTATTTATCTCAAATCCTGACCATAAACCACAAGTTAACCACAAAGACGGCAACAAACATAACAACCATTTTAACAATTTAGAATGGGTGTTTAATCAAGAGAATCAAGACCACGCAATACTTAATGGTTTGTGGGATGGAATCTCAGAGAAGACTAAAAAACGTCAAACTGGAGAAACTAACTCTGCTGCAAAACTTTCTGAATCAGATGTATTGTCTATTTATCAGAAGTTAAAAGAAGGTTTTGGCGTTACTCAATTAGCCCGTCAACATGGGATAACTCATAGTATGGTATCTAACATCAAATCAGGGAAAAGTTGGAGTCATTTGTATCACATCTATTTAGAAGGTTCAACGACTATCTCACAAGAGAGTACACTGTAAGCGATTGACAGTGGAAATGGGGAGAATCCTATATCTAGGATTAAGATATAGTCTGATCTATCTGGTGACAGATAGCAGTTCTTAGAGAACGGGATGAGGTTAGCAACCTTATCTGAACATGAATGGGACGACGCGCTGGTGCAGTTACCGTCAGTCTAGATGTTTGGCATTTAGACATAAGCGAATTTTTGGAAATGCAAACCGAGAATGGAGACGCGCGACGCAAAGCTTATGATGTGTTTCCGCAATTGGTTGTCAGTGATGAATTTATGCGGCGAGTAGCAGCCGATGAAGAATGGACATTAGTTGATCCCTATGAAGTACAAACTCGTTTAGGCATTGAATTGGCAAAAGTTTGGGGTGAAGAATTTGAAAGGGCTTATCTTCAAATCGAAGCCAGTTTAGAAAGTGAGATTACACTTTACAAACGGGTGAATGCTCGTCTTTTACTCAAACAGATGATGCGAACCCAGTTAGAAACCGGGATGCCTTACTTGTGGTTTAAAGATACCGCGAACCGAGCTAATCCCAATCAGCATGAGGGCTATATTCCAGGTGGGAATTTGTGTTAAGAATCTTGGTCAAATGTGAAACCGGGTGAAGAAGCACATACGTGTAATCTCGTAAGTATCAATCTGGCAAATTTTGAGGATGAGCAACGAACAGAGATTTGTCAAATCGCAGTACGTATATTAGATAACACGATTGAACTCACCTCACCACCCTTTGCTGCTAGTGCCACCCACAACGCCAAATATCGCACAATTGGAGTGGGCTGTATGGGATTAGCCGATTGGTTAGCAAAACGTCATCTCACCTACACCCATCTTCAGGAAATCAGCGATTTATTTGAAGATATCGGTTACTATTGCACCGCAGCATCGATGGAATTAGCTAAGGAACGAGGTGCGTATCCTGCTTTTGCGGGTAGTGAATGGAGCAAGGGACATTTAATCGGAGCAAAACCTGTGGAATGGTTTTTGCAACACGCTAGTCTTCCAGAACGCTTCGCAAAATTGAGTCAGGATATCAAACAACATGGTATTCGCAATTCACATATTACAGCGATCGCACCCAATACTTCTTCATCTTTAGTTCAGGGTTGTACAGCCAGTGTTTTACCCGTTTACAGCAAATTCTTTTATGAAAAGTGGGCAAAGGGTTCAGTACCCATCGCACCGCCTTACATTCGGGATCATTTATGGTTCTATGTCGAAAATAAGACACTAGATCAGAAAAAAGTCGTCAAAGCGATCGCCACAATTCAACAATGGATTGATACTGGAATTTCAATGGAGTTGTTATTTAACTTGAACGCCGGAGTTTATTTCCCCGACGAGCCAGAGCGATGTCTGACAGCTGTTGATATTTTTGAAACCATAATGCTGGCTTGGAAGTTGGGTTGTAAAGCAATCTACTACATTCGCACTGTCCAAAAAGACAGTTTCAAAGAATCGAACGAGCAATGTGTTGCTTGTGCAAACTGAATACCAGTCATCAGTAAACAGTTACTTGTACTGAGCGTAAAGCCTGCGGCATAGCTACGCTTAACGCGTAGCGTCCCGCAGGGAAGTTGTACCCCCACGGGGAGGCAAGCTACGCGGAGCGTCTCGCTCCAGAAGTATCAGTTATCAAGCATAGGCAATGAGCATTGCCCATTGCCCAATCTGAAGTGAAAACTAATCAAAACAGAATTAAAATGTACGAACCAAGACAATCATTAATGCCGATTAATCCCGTTTTCAATCCACATGGAAATGATGATACAGCCAACCGTTTGATATGGTTTGGAGAGACTACAAACTTAATGCAACTCAATGATGTTCGCTATTCGTGGGCTGTGTCTCTCTACCGTCAAATGAGAGAGAACTTTTGGATTCCCGAAAAAATAGACGTTACTGGTGATGTAACAGATTACCTCAATCTCACGCCTGGAGAACGACGTGCATTTGATGGCATCCTTAGCTACCTGACGTTTCTCGATTCAGTACAAACCTGTAATGTGCCTCACATCAAAAACAGCGTGACTGCACCAGAAATCGCGCTATGCATGGCAGAACAAATTTCCCAAGAAGCAATGCACAATCAATCTTATCAATACATCATTGAGACGGTGATTCCCAGCGATCGCCGTACACACGTCTATGATTTTTGGCGGAGCGATCGCATTCTCAAACAACGATGCGAATTCATCGCTGGGTTATACCAAAAGTATGTCGATAACCCGACACCAGAGAATTATTTCATATCGCTGTTAGCAGATTACTTGTTGGAAGGGTTGTATTTCTACAATGGGTTTATATTTTTCTACAATCTGTCATCACGGATGCTGATGTCTGGGAGTGCCGATATCTTTAGAATGATTAACCGAGATGAACTCTCCCATGTGCGGCTGTATCAAAAATTGATTCCAGAAGCGATGCAAGTTTTCCCCCACAGCCGCGAACAAATTTATGAAATGTTTGCTCTCGCTGTTGAGTATGAATGCAAGTGGACAACACATATTGTCGGAGATGATATTTTGGGCATTACAGCCAACAGTACAGAACAGTATACAAAATATCTGGCAAATGCTCGCTTGAAGGCGATCGGTTTAGAGCCATTGTTTGGAGAAGCTATCTACAAGAAAAGTCCTTATACTCACTTGGAGCGTTTTTCAGATACTAAGAAAGAAGCGAATACAAAAGCAAACTTTTTTGAGGCGAGTGTAACCAGTTACGTCATGTCTTCTAGTATTGAAGGTTGGGATGATTTTTAAAACTAGATGTCTAGTTCTTACCCTTACTATATAGCCTGGACAGATCCGCTTCATCTTGGCGACCATAACCTTTGTCATTGGGTTCGCGTAGCGTCTCGTAGAGAGGAACGAAGCAATCGCAATATATATTTAATTTTGCACAACGACTTAACATGGTCAAATCAGGAAAATATTGCCAGAATTGAATAGTTAAAACCGTTGAAACTCTGCTGAAAAAAACTGATGGATCCCATTACTGTGGCAACGATTGCCCTGACGCTAATTGCGACTAAGGCAACGGAGAAGGTAGGCGAGAAACTTGGAGAAGGTGCGATCGCCTCTACCAAAAATCTATTAGAAGTCCTGCGGCGAAAGTCGCCGGACACGGTGAAGCGCCTGGAGTCCTCCAACGCCAATACCCCCAATGTCATCGATGTTGAAATCATTGAAGAAGTTCAGCGGTTGGCAGAAGCGGAGCCAGAGGTGCAGGCGGCTTTGAATGCCACAGTCGAGGCGATGCAACAGCAGTTTGGCGGAGTGATCAATCAGGGCAAATTGGCAGAAAAGATTGGGTTTGTGTTCCAGGGGGGATATAACCCCGTAAAAATTGATAAGTTCGAATTATGACTAGAGTCGTCGGGATGGGCACCGGCAAAGAAAAGTACCCAAGAAATTAGTCAAAGGGATAAACTAATTGAAATAGTCGAACAAGAAGAAAAAAGGCTTAAGGCGCATATTGTTCCTGAAAATTCCTCCATTAGAAGAATATTGGAGTCTGTATCTCTTACAGGAACATTCTATCAAGATACTGATATCTGGATAGAAGTTCCTGTTGCGATTTTGTCAGCAGGTAAGTCACTTATACGTCGTAATCAACAAAATAGTACGATTAGAAAAGCTGCAAAGATTAATAATGAAATGGCTCGAAAAGCATTGCTTTCCATATCTGATTTAAAAAATCTTTTGCTTAGAGAAGATTTAGATGCTGCAATTATTGCACTGCAAAAGTATACTCCGCCTGTCTTTAAAGCAGTAAAGGGATATGGTCTATTAAAACCGTATTGGGTTCTTCGTGATGAAGAGTAGCAGGAATACTATACGGTAATCGCGCAGGCCGTGCAGCAGTAAGAACTTCTCAAATTATTGAGTGTAAGGAAACTAGTACTGTTAGAGGGTGAGGCATATGCAGAATATTCGTAGGAGTACATAAAGCTAGCTCACAGACCCAATGCAGCAGACATTCTAAAATCCTTGCTGGTAGGTTCGATGTTTATTGCTGCTGATTGGGAACGTTAAATCATCACAAACCTATTTAATCCTGTACGTAGTCTTGTCCTGTCACCAATGCCAATTCCGATCGCATAAACTCACGTCCCAAGTAAACCGCACGATCCAATCGGCGGTTTAATAGTTGTAGCGATCGCCCTACCACACTTCATCAAACGTTAGATTTACTCAAAATCAAATCGGTATAATCAGTTGTACAATCTCTCCCATGTATGACGATACCTGCCGATTCCTTGCCGAACACTTCTCAGCTGACTTCGCTAGTTGGCTGTTAGGAAAGCCTGTCACGATGACAGAACTCAAACCCTCTGAACTCTCTCTCGATCCGATTCGCGCCGATGCCCTAATTTTGCTAGAATCAGACGAATCTGTTTTGCATATCGAGTTCCAAACACTTCCCAAGAAAAATATTCCATTCCGTGTTTTGGATTACCGCGTGCGAATGTATCGCAAAGATCCAAGCAAACCGATGCGGCAAGTTGTGATTTATCTGAAGCAGACTAACTCAGAGTTGGTTTATCAAACGAGTTTCACAATGGAACGCACACGCCATGAATTTGATGTGATTCGGTTGTGGGAGCAACCTGCCTCACTCTTTTTGCAATATCCTGGACTATTGCCCTTTGCTACACTGGGACAGACTGCCAATCCAGCAGAGACATTACGCCAGGCGAATAAAATTGCCGATCAGATTCAAGACCCAGCGATACAGGCGAATCTGATAGCGGCTTCGGCAATTCTGGCTGGGTTAAGATTAGAGCAAGACGTAATTTATAGTCTAGTGCGGAGAGACATCATGCAAGAATCTGTGATTTACCGTTCGATTCAGGAAGAAGCAGAGGCAAAAAAACAGAGAGAGATTGCCAATAATTTACTAAGGGAAGGTTTACCGATTGAGATGGTTGCTCGTGTAACAGGCTTATCGATCGCAGAAGTCCAACAACTTCAGCAGCAACTGAATGAGTCTCCACAAAATTAGCCCCAACTGTGTGACGATCGCAGTATAACAAAAAGGTTATCAGTGTTGTCGCAAAAGCGATCGCCAACCCATCAACCGCACCGTTAAATCATCACAAGCCTATTTAATCCTGTACGTAGTCTTGTCCTGTCACCAATGCTAATTCTGCTCGCATAAACTCACGTCCCAAGTAAGCCGCATGATCCAATCGGCTCACTGGAGAAGGTTTTGTTGACTCAAACAGTTGAATGCAAATTTCTTTAGCAGTTCTTCCAGTAAATAGGGCAGTTGGTTGTCGTTCCACTTTGACGGTTGCAGGAATCGGCTTTCCGGTTTCTGGATTGATAGCCAATCCTTGCTCATTCACTTCATTGGTAAAGTGTTTCGCACAGATCAAGCCTGCTCCCCGATCTAAGTAGATGATAAAATAACCGGCTGGATCGAGTTCTAAAAATCGCTTGGATAGTTTGTAGTCAATTGCTGCGTTCCCGCTTCGGGTTGCCGTAGGCATCGTTTCCACTGTCGTTATCATCATTTTTAAACTCCAAAACAAAAAGTACCTCTCTAAACGTCAAAAGAAGTCTGAGCTTCACTATCTTCAGTGAATGCAGAGAAGAATACTGTAGATAATTGGGCATTACTGTTGAGTTCAACAATAAGCAAGAGAGCAAAAATCTTAAAGCACCCTCAAAGTAACGCCTGTAGCTACTTTTACTGTTATTTCACAGTCACATTTGCTTCCTCCCGCAAAACTTTCGTCGCTTCCACCATGTTCTTTAAAGCCGGAATCACCTCTGACCAACGCCGAGTTTTCAAACCACAATCAGGATTTACCCAAATTTGTTTTACCGGTAAATTAGCAATTCCAGTCCGCAATTGTTGTAAAATCTGCTCAGTTGTTGGGACAACAGGACTATGGATATCGTAGACTCCATTACCAACTTGATGTGAGTAACCACCCTCTGTGATTTCTCGCAAAGTTTGATTGTTGCTGCGACTATTTTCAATCGAAATCACATCGGCATCTAACCGTTCAATATCCTTGATGATGTCACCAAATTCGCAGTAGCACATGTGGGTATGAATTTGCGTTTGGGGTTGGGCTATTGCTGTCGCCAAACGAAATGCATCTACAGCCCAAGAAAGATATTCATTCCAGCGCTCAACCTTTAGGGGTAAACCCTCACGCAGCGCTGGTTCATCTACTTGAATTACCTTTGCACCAGCCGCTTCCAAATCCGCTACCTCATCCCGCAACGCTAAAGCAATTTGGAAAGCTTGTTCTGACCTGGAAATATCAATTCGGGGATAAGACCAATTTAAGATAGTTACAGGAGCCGTCAACATCCCTTTGACAGGTTTTTCTGTCAAAGATTGAGCGACTTTAAACTCACGTACCGTCATTGGCGCAGTCCGAACTACATCACCATAAATAATTGGTGGACGAACATAACGGCTACCGTAGCTTTGCACCCAACCATTTTCAGTGAAAGCGAAGCCTGATAACTGCTGTCCAAAAAATTCCACCATATCAGTGCGTTCAAATTCACCATGAACTAAAACATCTAATCCTAATTCCTCTTGTAGTTTAATGCTCTCGGCAATTTGAACATCAATTGCAGTTTCGTATTCTGACTGACTCAATTCACCCCGTTTGTAACGCATTCGGAGTTGGCGAACTTCAGAGGTTTGGGGAAAAGAACCAATTGTAGTTGTCGGGAACAGAGGAAGCGAAATTTGGGAATCAAGCCGCAATCCATAGGATAAAGAGCGCTGAAAATCATCAGTTTTCAAAGTTTTTAGTCTTTCTTCAACTGACTGATTTGCTGGATTAAACTCCTCGAACTTATTCCAGCTAGTCTCGATAATTTCTTGTTCTATTTTAGTGTTTTCTCCTATTATTGTCCGAGCCAAGAAAACCACTTCTTGAAGTTTTTGTTCAGCAAAACTCAAGACATTACGTAGTGGTGATGGTAATCGTTTTTCTCGTTTGGCATCGTAGGGAACAAATTGTAAGGAAGCAGATGGTTGAATATGTATAGATGTTCCATGTAAAGTCTCTACAATCTCTTGTAAAATGGGAATAACTTTCTCGGAACGAATTTGCCAAATATTTCTTGCGTCTATAATTCCTGCACCTAGTCGCTTATTTGCTGGGAAACCGTAAGTTTTAATTAACTCTAAGTTACGTCCGCGTGTAAAATCTAAACTAATTGCGCTAACTGGCAATTCCATTACCCAAGGGTAGGTTTCCCCCAAATCATCAAAATAAGTAACCAAGTGTAGGGGTATTTCAACTAACGAAAGTGATTGATAAACTGTTTTAAAGTGTGATTTACAAGAATTCGTATCACCTAAAACAAGTGCAGGTTCATGTATTTGCACTTCTTCTACTCCCAGATTTTTTAACTCAGTGAGGAGGTTGATGTATAGCGGAATTAACTTTGATATCGCTTGCTGAATATTTAGTGATAGTTTGCTTAAGCGCAGCAGAGTACAGGGGCCAAGTACAATCGGAATTGCTCGTTTACCTAATATTTTTTGAGCGCGGCTAACTCGTTCTAAAAAGTCACTGAAATCAGACGGTAATGTTTGTTCTGCAATTTCCGGGACGAGATAGTGATAGTTAGTATCAAACCACTTGGTCATTTCCAAGGCGGGAATTCCTTCTTTACCTCGTGCCATTGTAAAGTAGCGTTCTAAGCCAGAAAGCTGTTGAAATCTTTCAGGAATTAGCCCAAAACGAAATGTCCAGTCAAGTACATGATCGTAGAGAGTTGTGTCTCCAATTCCAATATGGTCAATTCCGGCTTCAAGTTGGCTTTTCCAGTTAGATTCCTCGACTTTTCGCACGGTTTGGAGTAATGATTCTGACTCTAGATTACCACTCCAAAATGCTTCTAGCGCTTTCTTGACTTCCCGGTTTTTACCAATGCGGGGATAGCCTAATGTTGCTGTTTGAATCTGCATTACTTTCTATTCCTTTGAAGACTAATGATTTAAGTATTAGAGATTAAGAACTGGGAAATTTTACCCAGTCATCAATTAACAACAACTTATGTTTAATTTTGCCCACTTATTTAGTGGTGGAATCTTTGCTAAAATACCCTTTCTCAAAGGTTCAGGTCGTTCTGACCAAGGTAATAAACCATCAGGCTTAGTATAATATTCAGTTGCACAATTCAGTACAGCAGATGCACAGCTGTCAACTGGTAAGTCGCCAAAGAGATAGGTTGATTTCCCTTCTGCAACAAAAGCAATGACACAAGAACGGCTACAAGCACTCATACATTCAACTCCCTGAATGAGGAATTTATTTCGCAATTCCCAATCTTGTGCAAGTTTTTGAAGTTGCTTTAGTAGTTGTTCACCTTTACTTTCGCCAACTCGTTTACCGTTTTGCCACACGCTGTCACAAGTCGTGCAAACAAATAAAGTATGTTGTTTGTTGAGCATTAATTTTGAAGTTTGTAGAAAGAAGTCTGAATCGCAGACATGATAAATTTTTACAGTTGTGCAACTGCAAAAACTTGTAAATTTGGCAAAAATAATTCTGTAAAAGCTTTCACGCCAGCAAAAAGCTAGCGCAAATGACAGTTACACCAAATCATAATTGCAATTATCAATAAACTGCCTATAATTTCACAGCCATGAGTAGTCTGTGGGGTATCTCTGGCACTATGAGAATGTGAAACTGATGTATCGTTAAAATATTTACGGCAATATTCACCTGTACCTCGCAGATGGGTATGAGTTTGTCTGTTACTTTCGGCGGGCATTCTGACTCACAAGGCGAACCTTGATTACAGCTGCGGGACAGCGCCGGATTTACACCGGACTTTCCCCCTTGCGTCTGATGGCTGACTCCCACCAGAACCGAGTTGATATTGGTCTAATAATAGCATGATTATGAATTTAGTAATACTTAAATTGATTGGTTGCAATAACTACCATTTGTTAGTGGGACTTAGACAAAAACAACTAAAAAAGAACCTCAAATCTATATACAGAAAGACTTTAATATCGTTTTATTTAGTTTCTTAATATATCTGAGGTTTGGGCTATTTTTGAGCATAAGGTGTATTTCTCTTACGCTGCATGGGTTTGAGACTTGTTTTTCCCTCAAAAATGTTTAAGTCCCGCTAAATACACAGTTACTAATAATTGATTCCTATAATTGATTCCTAAAATTTAAAAGAAGTCTTGGTTATGTCCACCAAGACTTCGGATATATTTATTCAACTTAAAACCTGAAGCCAACTTTTTATCCCAAATTGCTGAAATAGATTGCCCAAAGGCTTCCTGTTACTCCCACAGCAATTAAAAGGTTAGTGAAAAACCTGCCTAATTCAGTTGATTCTCCCAGTACTTTATCATCTTGACCTGCACTGAAAAATAATGACCAGGCTTGGTTAACGTTAATTGTTTCAAAGTTGTTGAAATCGGGGCGAAAAACAACGGGGCCAATTAAATCTTTTTTAGGGAAATCAAAATCAGTTTTCATAGCAATCCTCTGGTATTTTCTATTGGTTAATTGAGTGAAATTCTTAAATAGTCAGATTTAGTTATAGGTTTGTCAGCCATCCAATCAAGCCGTGTCCTGTGACAACTTCTAGAGCTATGAGTGAGACAAAACCAATCATCGCTAAACGTCCGTTGAGTTTCTCGGCGTACTCGGTAAAACCTGCTCTTGGGGTTTGATCTACATAAACCTTTGGTTCAATTGCAAAGTTGTTGAGTTGACCGAGTTCGTTCATGGTAAAGCCTTTGCTTGTCATGTCTTTTTTCCTTTACTTGCTTATGTAACCAAATATAACAATATGTAAATATTTTTTGCAAGTGCTTGACACAAATAAAAATTACGGTTTTCCGTACTCAGCAGGTTAGGTTTACCGTATGTGCGATCGCACATAGCGTCTCCCTTTTGGGCGATCGCTTCTGGCGGGTGCAAAGCACCATCGCGTAGCGTCTCACCCCTACTCTTAAGCAAACTACGCGCAGCGTCGACCACAGGAGAAGAGAAGCCATCGCACAAAGCCAAGCCAGACAGTTTGACAGCTTGTCATTTGACGACACCACCCATGAACAAGAGAATTGTTGAGGATGTCGAATAAGCTTTAATTGCAGAGGGAACATTGGGATGAAAAAGATTATTTCAGTATTGTTGCTGGGTGTAGCGATTTTCACTTTTGCCTTCAATAATCCAGCTTTAGCAGCAGACGCAGCCAGTGGAGCTAAAGTCTTTAGTGCCAATTGTGCTTCTTGTCACGCAGGTGGTAAAAACTTGGTTCAAGCTAACAAAACTTTGAAGAAAGGTGCTTTAGAAAAGTTTGGGATGTACTCAGCAGAAGCGATTATCGCCCAAGTGACAAACGGTAAAAATGCTATGCCTGCTTTTAAAAGTCGTTTAAAACCAGAGCAAATTGAAAATGTTGCAGCATATGTGCTGGGACAAGCAGACAAGGATTGGAAATAAAGTCAGAATACGACTGTTGTTCTCTAGTTAAGAAATAGTAGGTAGGGTATGTGCCTTATCTACTCATTTTGCTCTGCTAATAAAGTGAGATATTATTATGAGTCGCTTTTACCAATTCATCCTCAATTTTGGTATTGCCGTTGTACTCGTCTGTCTTTTTCTCACTTCGCCTGCATATTCCTTAGCTACATCGGACGCGAAAATCCCAGAAGGCGACTTATTCAAGCTAGGGATCGAAAAAATGCGACACGGCAGTTACCCTGAAGCTATTCAAGATTTTACAGAGGTAATTAAGCTCAAAAAGGATTTTGCTGGGGCTTATAGCAATCGTTGTCTGGCTTACCTGCAATTAGAAGATTATCAGAATGCGATCGCCGATTGCAATCAAACTCTAAAGTTAACACCCAACAATGTTGAAGCACACCTCAACCGAGGACTAGCATACTACAGACAAGGGGACTATCAAGCAGCGATCGCTAACTACAATCAAGTTATCCAACTCAAATCTGATGATTTTAGAGCCTACTACAACCGAGGGCTAGCTCATGTAGCTTTGAATAATTACACACAAGCAATATCAGATTACAATCTAGCACTCACTAATATTCCCCAATCATCCAGTCTCCTAAAAGGGGATGTTTACAATGACCGAGGACTAGCTCATTTTGAGTTGTCAGACTTAAAAGCCGCTACGATCGACTTCTCAGAGGCAATTCAACTCAATCCCAATGACTATAGAGCTTATTATAATCGGGGTTGTGCTTGTGGTAGAAGTGGCGATCGCTCTTGTGCCATTAGAGATTTTACTGAGTCACTCAAACTTAACCCAACTAATGCCCAAGCTTATCTGAATCGGGGTATAGCCTACCATCAACTTGGTCACGAACCAGCAGCGATCGCAGACTTACAAAAAGCGGTTGAATACTTTGCCCAACAGGGTGAAACTACACTCTATGACAAAGCTTTATTGTTACTGAAAAATTTACAGCAACAACTCTCATCATTATCAGAAATTGCTCTAATCCCCAGAGACACAAAGACTAAGGAATATGGAGTTAGTTCTTGAAACTGTCTAATTATTGTCAAAAAAAATTCAAATACTCACCTAATTCCTCTAATGATGAAATGGAATCACCAGTAATGGCACAAGCACCAAAATTAACCACACCCAAGACCATATTTTTGGCTGTGCTATAGAATCTGGTTGCTGCAAAAGGGCATCTATTCTCTGTGTGACATGATTAGTTGGAATATGCTGGGCAAAAGCTGCACAAAAATTTACCTCTAGTAAAATCGGAGTATTGACAACCAAGAGTAAAGCCTCTGCCAATAACAGATTATCAACTTGCCTAGTTGCCCAATAATCAGCCCGTATTTCTCTTAAAAGTAACAACTCTTGCCATAAAGATTCTGTGTGCGGTAGCCAAGAGGTTAACTGACGTAGCCACCCTAAAAAGAAAAACAAACAAGTATCGCGGTAGTGGCGATGTCCATCTTCATGGGCTAGTACAGCTTTGAGATGGGGGACATCTAAGGTATCTAATAATCCCTGACTGATAATTAACTCAGGTTCCCAAAAACCAATCAAAGCACAATAAACAAGAGGCGCATTTAGTAAGCGTGCTGGTGTACCGTAGACATAAACTATGGGATAGGTGCGAATTTGTTCTAGTATCCGGTTTCCCTCCCATGCCAACTTCAGCCATAAGACACCTGCAAATCCTAAGAAACTAATAGCAAGTCCATAGCTAACCCAACCTTCCCACCCCCAAACCATAATATGTCCATGAGGCCCCATACAAAACACTGCAAATGTTGTGGTTAACAGAAGTAATGGCGGTAGGAGAAATAACAAAAAGGCGCGGGGGAAACGTTCTGTCCAGCTTCCCATAGGGGATGACCAATAATATCTCAAGTACCAAGCTAGGATTAACGCCATCACTACCATCAACAGATGCATTACTTCTTCTCCCTGAGTTCACGAAGTGCTTGGATTTTTTGAGCGATCGCCTCAAACTGTGCCACACTAGCCTCATCCAGACTGTCAGCAAAAGCAGCTACAATCTCCGGCTTGCCCAATTCGAGAAATTTCTGTAACTGTTCATAAGCCTCTAACGCTTGTGCTTCAGAATAGGAAATCAAAGGTCGCCAAATATAGTGGCGGTGCTGTTTAACACATTCTACCCAACCCTTATTGTTAAGACGATCCAGTATTGTTGCTACTGAGGAATAAGTTAACTCGCGTTCTGGATCGGCAATGATGCGTTCATGTATCTCTTTGACTGTGGCAGAATCCAGAGAGTAAATAATGTTTAAAATCTCTGCTTCTAATGGGCCTAATTTCAGTTTATTGGGGCGGTAATTTGGCAGAGAACTCATCTTTATTTTTAGTGTCTTTTAACTAGATTAACCAGAATTTATCGAACAGAATAGAGGCGTCAGTCGTCAGAATTCAGTTGGGTATTCTGTATGACTGGCGTATAGCGCCGGCGGCAAGCGAGTCTTCGAGCGTCGCGTCTTGATTCTGAATTCTGACTTCTGAATTCAGAATCAATTATGATAAATTCGCTTGAAAACTTCATAACTAACTTTGACAAGCTGTCGCATTTAAATCTGACAACTTGTCTTTTGACATTTCACACCGACTGACTTAAGGTCGGAGGGAATTTTTAGCTTCAGTTGGCTTAAATTTTTCCAGGAATTGAAGCTCATTACAATCTTGATTAAACCTCCAATTGTTCATTAATTAAGGAATATGCGTATTTCAAATCAATCAATAAAATTTACCAAATATTCAATCTCTTCTGAGCAAGCAGTTATTTTTAACCCAGATTACTTAGAAGTAGTATCAAGCAGTCTATCTATTTTATGGTGAGATTTTTACAAATGTCAAAAGACAGACTGTCATTCTTTTCTCTGACATTTTGTCAAACTAAAAAATCTAGAAAAAAGTTAAAGAATATCCAGACAAATCATTATTGAAGACATTATTTGAAGAATATATTTGTTAAGTTTAACTAAGTGCAGGATATTTGCACGGGAGCAGACCATGTTTGAATATCTTCCACCTTTGAACGACCACAACTTACCTTATCCAGATACAATCCATCCGATAGTTGTCCACTTCGTGATTGCAATGGTATTGTTTGCCTTCTTCTGTGATGTAGTTGGTTATTTTAGCCATAACGCCCGTCTTTTTGAAGTCAGTTGGTGGAATATGTTTTTCGCCACGATCGCAATTTTTATTGCGATCATCTTTGGTCAGATTGAAGCGGGTTTAGCCGAACCTTACAACGCAGTTGAACCAATCCTAAATTTACATACCCTGATTGGCTGGTCGCTTTCGGGAATCATCGCCGCGATAACAGGTTGGCGTTACGTCATTCGGTTACGTGACCCAGAAAAAGTACCAGTTCCCTATCTCGGAGTGGGACTACTTTTAACTTGTTTGGTGTTCTTCCAAGTGTATTTGGGAGATGAATTAGTGTGGGTGTATGGACTGCACACAGTACCAGTTGTAGAAGCTGTGAAGGCAGGTATTTTGCGATGAATGCCCAACTAATTGAACAACTCAGGTCGCAACTAGGCGCAAACGGACTACCTTACACCATTCCCGTTCATCCCAACTTAGTCCATCTCACCTTGGGTTTATTTATCGTCGCCATTGCCTTTGATATTGTTGGTGTACTATTCCCCCTAGAAAAACCAGTCTTCAAATTTTTGGCAATACCCGCTAATCGTGCCGGCTTCTTTGATGTGGGTTGGTACAATATGCTGGCTTCAGCCATCATCACCTTTTTCACTGTGGCCGCAGGCTTTTACGAAATCATGTTGGCAGAACCACCAACAGATTTAAAAAGTGCTTGGGGATTACAAGGGATGGAGACAATGCTGTGGCATGGTGTCGGTGGTGTCCTCCTCTTAGCGCTGATTATTGGAATGGCTGTATGGAGAGGATTTCAGCGTTATTTATGGCGAAAAGATGTCGGTCAACAAGTGCAGTGGAGTTATCTTGCAGCAGGGTTTTTCATCATGTTTATTATGTTCGTTCACGGCACATTAGGAGCGCAACTAGCGGCCGAATTTGGCGTACATAATACTGCTGATAAATTACTGAGATTGGGTAAAGACATTAACGCGGTATTGAAGTAAATGAAAATTCAGAATATTTTGATTTTGATTGGCTCTTGCGTCGCCCTTACAGCTGCTAGCCTCTGGATGGGAGAACAAGCCTATTCCTGGTTTCCCCCCCAAGCCGCCGCCGAATCCAAACTCATAGATGAACTATTTAGCTTTTTAGTCACCTTGGGAACCTTCATTTTCTTAGGCGTAACTGGAACCGTCATCTATTCCATAATTTTCCATCGGGCGGGTAAGTATGACACCAGCGATGGCCCGCCAATTGAAGGAAATGTCACCTTAGAAGTAGTTTGGACAACAATTCCCATTCTGTTGGTGCTATGGATTGCAACCTACAGTTACAACATCTATGCAGAAATGGCAATTCAAGGGCCAATGGAAGCCATGCACATACATAAAATGGCATCAGCCCATGCAGCAACAATGGAGGAGAAGGGGACATTTTCAATCACCGCCTCTAACTCCATACCAGTTGAAAAAATAGAAGTGCTTGCCAAACAATGGGCTTGGGTCTTTCGCTACCCCAACCAAAATGTTACCAGCACCGAATTACATCTACCAGCAAATCGGCGCGTTAGTTTAGCACTTCGATCGGCAGACGTTCTCCACGGCTTTTACATTCCTGCCTTTCGACTCAAACAAGACATAATTCCCAAGCAAACTATCGACTTTGAATTTACTCCCATTCGCCCAGGTAAATATCGACTGCGCGATTCTCAATTTAGCGGTACTTACTTTGCAGCCATGCAAGCAGATGTAGTAGTCGAATCAACAGCAGATTACGACCAATGGCTGAAATTAGCTGCAACCCATAAACCAGTCCCCGCCAATAATCAAGCCGCCAACGAATACGCCCAAAAAATCAAAGGCACATTCACCACAGGCTATCCCACAGTCATACCCGCACCACCCCCTTTAGTCAATTTCTCCTCTTAAACTCAATTTCTCTGCGCCTCTGCGTGAAACATCCTATGACAAATACCCAAATCGAAAATCCCAAAATACTACTAGAAACACACCACCACCCCCCCACCACCTGGAAAACCTACTTCACCTTCAGCACCGACCACAAAGTTATCGGTATCCAATATATTGTCACCTCATTCATCTTCTTTCTGATCGGTGGCATCTTGGCAATGATTATTCGCGGCGAACTAATTACCCCAGAAGCCGATTTAGTTGACCGCACAGTTTATAATGCCATGTTCACCATGCACGGCACTATCATGCTGTTCTTGTGGACTTTTCCCGTCTTAGTTGGTCTAGCAAACTACCTTGTCCCCTTAATGATTGGGGCGCGAGATATGGCATTTCCCCGCCTGAATGCCGTCGCCTTCTGGATGGTGCCAGTATTCGGAATTATCCTGATGGCTAGTTTCTTCCTACCCGGTGGCCCAGCCCAAGCAGGTTGGTGGTCTTATCCCCCAGTGAGTCTGCAAAATCCTACAGGTAATCTCATTAACGGTCAATTTCTCTGGCTGATAGCTGTAGCCATATCGGGTGTATCCTCGATTATGGGTGGTGTTAATTTTGTGACAACAATTGTCAAAATGCGCGCCCCAGGAATGACCTTCTTTCGGATGCCTGCTTATGTTTGGGCAGTGTTCAGCGCCCAGATTATCCAACTGTTTGGCTTACCTGCACTGACGGCAGGCGCAGTCATGCTGCTACTCGACCTCAGCATTGGTACAGCATTTTTTGACCCTGCCAAGGGCGGTAATGCAGTTCTCTTCCAACACTTTTTTTGGTTTTATTCACACCCTGCTGTCTACGTAATTATACTACCTATTTTTGGAATTTTCTCCGAAATATTCCCTGTTTATAGCCGTAAACCTCTGTTTGGCTACAAGGTAGTTGCCGTTTCCTCACTCTTGATTGCTGGCGTAAGTGGTTTTGTTTGGGTACATCACATGTTTGCCAGTGGTACACCGGCCTGGATGCGGATAGTGTTCATGGTTTCCACAATGTTCGTTTCCGTCCCCACCGGGATTAAGGTATTTGCTTGGGTGGCAACAATTTGGGGAGGTAAACTGCGGCTGACTACCGCGATGCTGTTTGCTTTGGGTGGATTGATTATGTTTGTGTTTGCGGGTATCACAGGCATTATGCTTTCCGCAGTACCGATTGATATTCATGTTAATAATACTTATTTCGTAGTTGGTCACTTTCATTACGTCCTCTACGGCACTGTGACAATGGGGATGTTTGCCGCCTTTTATCACTGGTTTCCCAAGATGACTGGGCGGATGTATTACGAAGGCTTGGGTAAGCTGCATTTTTGGTTATCATTCATCGGGACTAACCTGAATTTTTTACCTATGCACCCATTAGGCTTACAAGGGATGTTGCGTCGAGTGGCTTCCTACGACCCAGAGTATGCTTTTTGGAATGTGATTGCTAGTATTGGCGGCTTTTTGTTGGGGATGTCTACACTACCCTTTATTTTGAACATAATTGGTTCTTGGGTACAGGGTGAGAAAGCACCGGATAATCCTTGGCGGGCTATTGGGTTGGAGTGGCTGGTGGCTTCTCCTCCCCCTGTGGAGAATTTTGAGGAGATTCCTGTGGTGATTTCTGAACCTTATGGGTATGGGAAGTCTGAACCGTTGACGGCGAATTTGGAAAAGCAAGAGTTAATCAAGGATTTGAATTAATTCATAGTTCGTAGTAAGGACTTCAGTCCTTAATTTTGTTTCCAGGAGAGGAGAGGACTAAAGTCCTCACTACAAACCAAAAAAAATTAGTGAAAATTCAACTATGACTGTGAATAGTTCTATTAATCGAGAAGAGTTGCAGGAGTCTTTGGAGACGAGGACTGTTGAACATACTCACGATGAAGCAGCCAATAGTATGTTTGGCTTTATCGTATTTTTACTTTCGGAAAGTATCATTTTTCTGAGTTTTTTTGCGGGATATATTGTTTATAAAACCACAACTCCTGATTGGCTACCGCCTGGTGTTGAGGGATTGGAAATTAGGGAACCGGCGATTAATACGGTGATTCTGGTTTCTAGTAGCTTTGTGATTTATTTCGCGGAACTTGCCCTAAAACGCCATAATATGTGGAGTTTTCGCCTACTTTGGTTAACAACAATGGCGATGGGTAGCTACTTTTTATATGGTCAAGCAGTTGAATGGAGTAGTCTGCATTTTACTGTGACATCTGGCGTATTTGGGGGAATGTTCTACTTGTTAACAGGATTCCACGGGTTGCACGTTTTAACTGGTGTGGTGTTGCAGTTAATTATGTTAGTGCGATCGCTTATTCCTGGTAATTACGTTCAAGGTCATTTTGGTGTAGATGCTACTTCCCTATTTTGGCACTTTGTTGATGTAATTTGGATTATTTTATTTCTCCTCATCTACATCTGGCAATGAGTAATAAATCCTTACCTTTGCGTCTTTGCGCCTACTCTTTGCTACGCAACGCTACCGCGAACGAGAACGGCTTCCCTACGGGACGCTACGCGAACGCCGAATGCGTGAGATTTTCCTATTCTTATCTTCAGAGAGAAAAACTTTATATGATTATCGACGATCAACACTACGACATTATTATCGTTGGCACCGGTGCCGGTGGCGGTACATTAGCCTATAAACTCGCCCCCACTGGTAAAAAAATCCTCATTCTAGAACGCAGCAATTTTCTCCCCCAAGAAGAAGAAAACTGGAGTGCTGTTGAGGTCTTTAAAAAAGAACGTTATCACACTCAAGAACAATGGTACGACAGCGCCGGCGAACCTTTTCGTCCTCAAATTAACTATTGGGTAGGCGGAAATACAAAAGTATATGGTGCAGCACTGTTACGGATGCGGGAACGAGATTTTCAAGAAGTCAAACATCAAGATGGGGTTTCAATTGAGTGGCCTTTGAAATACCAAGATTTTGAACCCTATTACACCGAAGCCGAGAAACTCTACCATGTCCACGGTAAATCAGGCGATGACCCCACAGAACCACCCCGCAGCGAAACTTATCCTTATGCGGAAGTAAGCCACGAAGCGCGGATGCAAACAATTGCTGATGCTATCTCCCAACAAGGGCTACATCCCACACATCTACCTTTAGCACTCAAGAGTGATTGTATCCGATGTCATACTTGTGATGGCTTCCCTTGTAAAATAGATGCGAAAGCTGATGCTCATACTGTGGGAATTAACCCAGCTTTGTCACATTCTAACGTCACCTTGAAAACCTCAGCTAAGGTTGTGCGTTTACACACTAACCCCTCTGGTATGGAAGTAAAAGCTGTGGAAGCAGAAATTGATGGACAATCCTATCTATTTTTCGCAGATATCGTAGTTCTAGCTTGTGGTGCGGTAAATTCGGCGGCGTTGTTATTACGTTCTGCAAATGACAAACACCCCAAAGGACTAGCAAATAGTTCTGATTTGGTGGGACGTAATTTTATGAAACACCTGATGACGGCGATGGTACAACTTAGTCCCACACCAAACCCAACGGTTTTTCAGAAAACAATTGCTGTGAATGATTTTTATTGGGGAGAATCAGAGTTTCCTTTCCCAATGGGTCATATTCAAAATACAGGTAGTATTTTACAAGAGATGATCCCCGCCGAAGCATCGCCTTTGTTATCGCTAATGTCGAGGTTAGTACCTGGGTTTGGACTGCGACAATTGGCGAATCATTCTATTGGTTGGTGGTTACAAACGGAAGATTTACCTGACCCAAAAAATCGGGTGCGAGTGGTGGGTGATAAATTGTATTTGGATTATACGCCTAATAATATCGAGGCACACGATCGCCTGATTTATCGCTGGACAAATATCCTCAAAGCTGTAGACCGTACCTCAGAAAACCCAGTATTTCGTCGTGGTATTTATCCCCGTAGTGATAGCCCGATTCAAGTGGTGGCGAATCAGTGCGGTACTTGCCGATTTGGGGAAGATACAAAAACATCTGTGCTTGACCTCGATTGTCGCACCCATGATGTGAATAATCTCTATGTTGTTGATGGTAGTTTCTTCCCTTCTAATTCTGGGGTGAGTCCGGCTTTAACTATTATTGCTAATGCGTTGCGAGTTGGCGATCGCTTGATTGAACGCTTGCACTAAGGAGTTGCAAAAGATAAAACATCCCATTTAAAGTTGTGATGACTAATTGTAACCACGAATACTGTTTGTAAATTAATTGATCGGCGCAAGTAAATTGGCCAGATGTATGATATTCTTGATATAGAGGGAATATAAATCGCTAAAGCACAAAGGATCTCCAAGCACTTGCGCTCTAGTGAATCAAGGCAAATCCCACAAATTAACCAATAGTTTGATGAACTGATGGTCTGACTCCACAAGCATCTGGAGGATTGTGGAAGTCTTTGGTCGGTAGCAGTTATTAAGTTCGGGGGAGCTTGAATCTGCTTGCAGTTCATCAACTATTTTTGGTGAAAACATTTTATTAGTTTTTTGAGTTTTTATAAATAAATTTAGTTGACCTCTGGCTCTTTTAGCAGGGGTCAAAATTATTTTGACCTTACCAATACAACTAGTTTTGATAAATAATAAAAATTTGATTTTTACCATCTTTAACCAAGACTGTCAAAAGACAATACGTCAAAATATAATCATATATAAAATACTTTTTTGTATTTTAAGTATAAGCTTGTAAGACAGTCTGTCAAAGAC
>NZ_JACKZU010000478.1:0-5361 GCF_014222165.1 Nostoc sp. 2RC | reverse complement strand
TCCCCCTTACCCTTTCCCCATGCCCCATTTAAAATTCAACAATCACCGGCACGTGGTCGCTGGGTTGGGTCAATTTTCTTGGTGCTGCATCAATGATGCAACTTTTAGCCCGTTCATAGAGTATGGGGGTAAGATAATGATGGTCAATGCGCCAACCTAAGTTGCGACGGAAGGCCGCAGCGCGATAATCCCACCAAGTATAATTTCCGCCTTCGCTAGTAAATTTGCGAAAAGCGTCAGCAAATCCCAGTGTCAAAATATCCTGTAAGGCTTGGCGCTCTGTTTCTGTGGCCATAATATGATTTTCTGTACTCACTTGTTCGTGAATATCCTTTGCTTCTGGTGCAATGTTGAAGTCACCGCACACACAAATATCAGATTGTGACAATAGCAGCAATCGCAAGTATTCACGTAGGACTGTCAGCCAACGCAGTTTATATTCGTATTTTTCGGTTCCTACCGCCGCGCCGTTGGGAACGTATAAGTTCACAATCCGAACACCGTCAATTACGCCTGTAATGACTCGCTTTTGTTCCTCCCATTCCAAGGGTAAATCTTTCAAAATTGTCCTAAAGCCGCTGCTTACGTCTATGAGTGGTTGGCGGCTGATTATCGCTACGCCGTTATAGGATTTTTGTCCTGATAGATAAAGGTGATAGCCCATTTCCTCAAAAGGCGATCGCGGAAATTCGGCATCTATAACTTTGGTTTCTTGCAAGCACAGAACATCAACGGGATTATGAGTTAACCAATCAGTAACCTGTTCGAGACGAATGCGAATTGAGTTGACGTTCCAAGTAGCGATTTTCATGAGTTAGCTATCAAAACTTTTGTAAATTACTAATTACAAATTATGTAATTTTTCTTAAATTATTTAATATTTATAATTTACATGCTATCTGTTCATTGCTTTTAAATTCAGTTGTAATAATTTGATCCCGTTTAATAATTTAGTATTTTGAGCTACAAAATATTCACTTTTGTAAGTTCTGCTACAAAATATTCTACTAGATTATGATCCCGAAGACAGATGCAACCAGTAATTGATTAGTTATAGGTTATAAATGTAGCTCAAAGTCAAGTTTTGCCGACATTCTAGAGATTTGCTTGGTGAAAAATTTACGTTAGGGTTAACCGAATATTGTGTTTTTGGTAGCCTGTTAGGTTAATTTAAATTTCAAAAAAGTAAGTACAAATGCTTTGTTCTCATAAAATAATGAGGTAGCTCATTATGGTGGGGACAAATTTATGGACTGAACCAAAACAACTTATGAAAATCGCTCAAGTTGCGCCCTTATGGGAAAGGGTTCCACCTCCTAGTTATGGAGGAATAGAACTGGTAGTGAGTCGCTTGACTGATGAACTTGTTCGTCGCGGTCATCAGGTAACTTTATTTGCCTCCGGCGATTCTGAAACGATGGCTCAATTAGAAGCAGTTTATCCCCGTGCATTACGCTTAGACCCAAATGTCAAAGAGTATATAGTGTACGAAATGCTGGAAGTGAGTCAAGTTTATCAACGTGCTGCCGAGTTCGATATTATCCATTCTCATGTAGGGATTTCAGCATTACCTTTGGCGAGTTTGATAACAACAACTTCTACAGTGCATACTCTACACAATAATTTTACAAAGGATAACCGTAAAGCATTTAGCTACCACCAAAAGCAACCATACGTCAGCATTAGTAACTCCCAGCGTCAAATCGACCTTAATTATATTGCCACGGTTTATAACGGAATTGAACTAACAGATTATCCATTTGTAACCCAACCGTCAGAGCCTCAATATTTGGCATTTTTAGGTCGTTTTTCGCCAGATAAAGGGCCACAACATGCGATCGCCATTGCTAAACAAACTGGTTGGCGTTTAAAGATGGCTGGAAAAGTTGACTTAGGAGATACTAAGTTTTTTGAACAAGAAATTGCCCCCTATATTGATGGTCAGCAAATTGAATATCTAGGTGAAATCAACCACACCGAAAAAACTGAACTTCTGGGCAATGCTGCCATTACTCTTTTCCCCATCGCTTGGCAAGAACCTTTTGGCTTAGTAATGATCGAATCAATGGCAACTGGTACGCCAGTAATTGCCATGAATTTAGGCTCCGTATCTGAAGTGATTGCTCACGGGAAAACAGGTTTTATCTGCCAAAACTATACCCAAATGGCGGCAATGATTCCATTAGCTTTGAAACTCAATCGTCAAACCTGTCGAAAATATGTAGAAGACAATTTTAGTGTTAGCCAAATGGTTAACGGATATGAAGCTGTTTACGGACAAATTATTAAAGACCGCATAGAATCGAATGGCCGCATTCACGCCGGGAACATCCGCTTTTAATCAACTGCTTTTTTTTGCTTAGCTTAAACAACAACTTTTATTTTAAGGAGGACATTGGTATGAGTACGAGAGCCAACACTTGCCCATGCTGCGGTGGTTCCCTCCTGCGTCATATCCGTCATGGCGAATTATATTGGTTTTGCCTGTCGTGCCGACAAGAAGTACCCCTGTTAACTGTTGCTCGTTTGTCGAATGTGGAAAGCCGAAATACTGGAGTCCTTCCTCAAACAGCTGCGAATTCCTAATTTTTCAGCCTTTTAGTTTGATAAAAACTTACTAAAAAATCAAAATCAAATTTTAGTTTAGACCTAAGAATTCAGAATTCAGAATTCAGAATCCAGAATACAGAATTGAGAACACTTTGAGACCCAAGCTTAATAATTTCAAGAAAATTAACAAGCTATGAAAACCTTGTTTTTACAATCATTGTTAATTTTGAGTCCTGACTGCTGAGTTTTGATAAGTAGCTCAACCTAACAAAACGTCATACGTAGTAGCGTGGCAAGGCTAAAATAGTTCATTAATAAACTCTTGTGGGGTGGGCATCCTGCCCGCCCGGACGGGTGAGGACACCCATCCCACAATAAAATCTATTGCAACATTTAAGGCTTGCCACGCCACTAGCATTGTTTTATGTTTAATTAAGTTGACCTACTTATTTAGACCTATCAAATAGGTTCAACTGGTAAAATCAGTTGGAGTTAATTGATAGGTTGAAAATTTTGTTAGCAGCTTTACTTTATGGGCAAGAAAATTTACGCCTAGAGGAAGTTGCTGACCCCACTCCTGGGGTTGGCGAAGTCGTCATCCAAGTGGGAACCGCCACAACTTGCGGTACTGATTTGAAAGTTTGGCGGCGTGGCGGTCATGCCAAAATGTTGACACCGCCGACGCTGTTTGGGCATGAAGCGGCTGGGGAAATTGTAGCCTTGGGAGCAGGTGTTACGGGTTGGCAAATAGGCGATCGCGTTGTTGCTAATAATTCCGCCCCATGCATGGATTGTTTTTTTTGTCAACGACAAGAATATTCATTGTGCCCAAATTTAACCTGGAATAACGGCACTTTTGCCCAATATCTGAAAATTCCCGCACCGATAGTGCAGCATAATTTATTGCAGATTCCCGATGATTTGCCTTGGGAATTAGCAGCCATGACGGAACCCTTAGCTTGTGTGCTGCATGGAGTAGCGCGTTCTCATATTCAGCCCCAAGATAAAGTAGTAGTTTTGGGAGATGGGGCCATCGGGTTGATGTTTGTAGCGGCTTTAGCGGATACTGCGGAAGTCTTGCTGTGGGGGGGTAATGACCACAGGTTAGAAATTGGTAAAAAATTGGGTGCAGCCCAGACCTTTAATTATCATCAAATTTTGGATATTCCTGGTGTAGTGAAAGAACTTACCAAAGGATGGGGTGCAGATATAGTGATTGAAGCTACTGGAGTGCCTAGTGTTTGGGAAACTGCGATCGCTTGCGCCCGTCCTGGTGCAACCGTGAACTTATTCGGCGGTTGTCCACGCGATACCAGCATTAGTGTAAATACAGAACAGCTACACTACAGCGAACTAACCCTAAAAGGCGTGTTTCATAATACACCAAAGTATGTGCGATCGGCTTTATCACTAATAGCCAGTCGAAAAATTCCCTTGGAATTACTTATTAGCGAAAAACGACCATTAAAGGATTTAGAACAAGTGTTTTATGACATGAAAGCACGTCGAGTAATTAAAGTAGCAATGATTCCTTAGTTTTTTGCAGGGTATAGCAAATGGTCGGGGTCTACAGCGTGTCGTCAAACAAGCGATACTTAGTCAGTCGGGGGAGTGTCAATGTACTACTTTAAACTTTTACTTAGTGAATCGTAAAACGATCAATAACTTTTGCAAGTACCCCAGAGAGTTTAAGCATTCTGCTGCAACAGTATTGTCATACCCTAAATAACCTGAATACTCCTTATTTTAATCAAAAAAAATTCTAACAATCATAGGTATTATATCCTCCAATTTTGTTTTTGTTAGAGAGCCTAGATACGCTTCTATATTGACATTTGAATTACTTCATCAACACTATTAAATTTATCTGTTGCTAGCGAAACTTGAATTATTTGTTCTTGCTCTGGGCTACTAAATGTAATGCTCATAATAATTTGATTTTTTAGCTTTTTCTATGATAGAGCGTTGATAAGTAAAATCTCTGATATTTTAAGTTGGGTTGATGCTTGAAATAATCTTGCCCAAAAACGGGAAAACTATGGTTAATCCCTAACAGGGAAATTTTCATATAAATCCTGAATAGAAAAATGCTCAACAAATCTCTGCTTAAGTTTTTAATTTTGCCTTTTTCCCTAGTGCCCTGGCTATGTACAGGAACGCTTTTTGATGCCAAAGTTAATGCTTTACCAGGACAAAGTACAGAAGAAGTAGGCACTTGGATTAAAGCACATCCCACACTCCGCCCCAGAAGTGGAGAGCAATTGTTTGTGCAAAAGACTGATACAGCTGCTCAAAGATTCACTTTTCAAGCATCGGTATTGCCTCCCGGTAGGGTGGAGTTTTCCAAAGACCGTGGCACAATTCGCACTGAGCGTATTGCTATGTATGATGCTATTAACGGTATGACATTCGATCGCCTGCGAGAATCCCTGCGGGTGATTTATGGCTTAGAAATTTATCAAGACTACGATCGCGCCGAAGTTGTGTATCAATATCCCAACCAAAAGGCAGTTAACTCCGCGCGTTTTGCCAAAACTCCCATTCGAGAAGCTTTAAAAGGAGAATTACGAGTAGGTTCCCGCTATGTGTATTGGGTAGAAATAGCCCAACCTAAAACAGGCAAAGCTTTTACCGGTCAAATGACGATTTTGCTCAAAACAGACCTAGATAAGTTAGAAAAGGAATTGCAAATTAGGTGATGGGCATTGGGCATTGGGCTTTCTAGGAAGTGTGGGAGGTGTAGGAGGTGTGGGAGGAAGGAGGGGGAAGCATAAATTCTCTTTCCCCCCACACTCCCCACACTCCCCACAC
>NZ_JACKZU010000477.1:0-5383 GCF_014222165.1 Nostoc sp. 2RC | reverse complement strand
GGAAAGGGGGAAAGGGGAAAGGTTTTAAATATTATCAGACCTCTTGCAATCAATTGCTTTTTGCACTCTTGTGGTCAAAGGGAAAAGCGATACATGTTAAAGGGGAAAGGGAAAATACCAAACCTTTCCCCCTTTCCCCTGCCCCTTTTCTCGACTTCTCTTAGAAGTCTATCCTTTGCCCTTTCCCCTTTTCCCTTTTCCCTTTCCCCTTTTCCTGCCTCCCAAAATCGAAAATCGCCTCAACTACTAAAAATCTCCACAACCGGTAAACGGCTAAAGGAAAGACGCTCATTTTGCACGTCCACGAAGATGGTGTCACCGTCGTTGAATTCGCCGCGCAAGATGGCTTTGGCAATTTGCGTCTCTAATTCGCGCTGAATCGCTCGTTTCAATGGACGTGCCCCAAACACTGGATCGTACCCTACTTCTGCTAAAAAGTCAAGAGCAGAATCGGAGATTTTCAGAGAAATCTTGCGATCGCTCAGTCTTTGGCGCAGTCTTTGTACTTGTAATTGTACGATTTGACGTAATTCGTGCTTGTTTAAACCGTGGAAGATGATCATTTCATCTACGCGGTTGAGGAATTCTGGACGGAAGCTATTTCGCATCGCCTCCATTACCCGACGGCGCATTTCTTCATAGTGTGCGTTATCACCAGCGATATCGAGAATATATTGAGAACCGATGTTGCTGGTCATGATGATAATAGCGTTCTTAAAGTCCACTGTATGACCTTGGGCATCGGTAACCCGACCATCATCGAGTATTTGTAGGAAAATATTGAATACATCGGGGTGGGCTTTCTCGATTTCATCGAAGAGAATCACCGCATAAGGACGACGACGGATTGCTTCAGTTAATTGTCCGCCTTCTTCATAACCTACATATCCTGGAGGCGCACCGATAAGTCTTGAGACGGCGTGTTTCTCCATATATTCCGACATATCGATTCGCACTAAAGCTTCTTCGGTGTCGAACATGTACGCCGCTAAGGCTTTCGCCAATTCGGTTTTACCGACACCAGTGGGGCCGAGGAAAATAAAGCTGGCGATGGGACGATTGGGATCGGCTAATCCAGCACGCGATCGCACAATTGCATCGGCTACAGCTGTGACTGCTTCTTCTTGTCCAACTACGCGGTGGTGCAATTCATGTTCTAAATGTAGCAGTTTTTCTTTTTCAGATTCCACCAACTTGCTAATGGGAATTCCCGTCCATTTAGAAATTACTTCAGCAATATCAGCTTCGGTTACTTCTTCTCGCAACAAAGATTTGCCGGTTTTTTGGGCATTTGCTAATTCGCTTTCTGCTGCTTCTAATTTGCGATGTAAATCTGTTAATTTACCATACTTCAATTCCGCAGCCCTGTTGAGGTCGTAATCGCGTTCTGCTTGCTGAATTTCTAAATTCACCCGTTCAATTTCTTTTTTGACGGACTGAATTTTAGTAATAATATCTTTTTCAGATTGCCATTGCGCGTTGAGAGTACTTTGTTCTTCTTTGAGGTCAGCAATTTCTTTTTCCAGTCTTTCTAAACGTTCGCGAGAAGCAGCATCACTTTCTTTTTGTAGTGATAATTTCTCCATTTCCAATTGCAAAATCTTGCGGTCGATTTCGTCGAGTTCTTCTGGTTTGGAGGTAATCTCCATTTTTAATCTAGCGGCGGCTTCATCTACTAAGTCAATGGCTTTATCTGGTAAGAAGCGATCGCTAATATAACGACTCGATAATATCGCCGCTGCAACCAAAGCACTATCGGAAATCTTCACCCCGTGGTGGTTTTCATAGCGTTCTCTCAAACCCCGCAAAATCGAAATCGCGTCTTCGACACTAGGCTGATCCACATAAACTTGTTGGAAACGTCTTTCTAATGCTGCATCTTTTTCGATATACTTGCGATATTCGTCCAAGGTTGTGGCTCCAATACAGCGCAATTCGCCCCGCGCCAACATTGGTTTTAATAAATTCCCAGCATCCATCGCTCCTTGGGTAGCGCCAGCACCAACAACGGTGTGAATTTCATCAATAAATAAAACAATATTACCACCAGATTCGGTGACTTCTTTTAATACTGCTTTCAGACGTTCTTCAAATTCACCCCTGAATTTTGCCCCCGCAATTAAAGCGCCCATATCTAAGGCAATTAACTTGCGGTCTTTGAGGGATTGGGGCACATCACCAGCCACAATGCGCTGTGCTAAACCTTCGGCGATGGCAGTTTTTCCAACACCAGGTTCGCCAATTAATACAGGGTTATTCTTCGTACGACGAGAGAGAATTTGGATGGTGCGACGAATTTCATCATCCCGTCCAATCACTGGATCGAGTTGACCTTTTCGGGCTGCTTCTGTAAGGTCACGCCCATATTTTTCCAGTGCGTCATATTTGCCTTCTGGATTTTGGTCGGTCACTTTTTGGCTCCCACGAATTTGTTTAATAATATTTTTTAGTTTCTTTTCGTCTAAACCGAATTCTTGAAATAAACTTTTGCCAAAGCGATCGTCTTTAGCATAAGCCAGCAATAAATGTTCTATTGAAATATATTCATCTTTAAATTCTTGGCGATATCCGTCTGCACGATCTAGTAGTGTATCCAAGCTGCGTCCTAAATAGACGGAAGTACTGCTACCAGACACTTTCGGCTGACGTTGGATGAATTGATCGGTGCGATCCCTGAGTTTTTGCAAGTTAACGCTGGCTTTCGTCAAAATACTGCTAGCTAGACCATCTTGTTCTAGCAGTGCTTTCATCAAATGTTCGCTTTCAATCTGTTGTTGTTGATATTGTTTAACAATATCCGGCGTGTGGGCGATCGCTTCCCAAGCTTTTTCCGTAAATTGGTTTGGATTAGTAGGTTGCATAAGCTATTCGATAAACCACTTTAGGGGCACAAGGCACATGGAGTAATGTTCTTTGATAAAAATATTGTAAAAACATGTAAGCACCTAGTTGGATCGGTCTTCACGTCTTCCTAGAGTAGTAGTATTACCGCTTTTGGTGGTTTTTTGGCTTTTGTTGCTGGGGGAGGAAACATTTGTCTCCACAGCAAAGCGATCGCCGTGAGCATCTTACATTCTCCACTGTAGATTTAATTTAAATTAATTGATTACTGATATTAGTAAATTTCTGTTAACTGATTGCTAGCACAATGAATATAACTAAGTTTCTTGGGGGGAGTGGCAATTGACACACTACATGAATCAAAGAAACAGCCTGTTTTCCCAGTTTCTTTTTTCGATAAGCATACTTAGTTTTGTTGATAGCGTGAGTACAATAAAGATATAATAATGACTTTGGTTATCAAATTTTTATTACCAAATGCATAAATTTTGAAAATAAACCAGTAAATTTATTTATCCTTATTTATATAGCGATGAAAAAAGTGAAAAATTTACCAATAACAGGTTTAACAGCCGAAGAACGCCAGTTTCTATTGATCAAAGAATCTAAAGAATATATGCGCGGTAAAAAAAGCCTCAGGCAATTTCAAGAGGCTGAGCGCAAGTATGGTACAGATTATGGTTCAGTTACACTAGAATTAGCCAGCAAAGATAAAATGCTACCAAAGCTGTGGCGTTTTCTAGCATCATCCTGGCGGCAAAATTAAAGATAAATATTTAACTCAAATCAGATATTAGGACTATGATTTGATATGACTAAAAAATTTGGTGCAACTTTAAAATCCTAATTCTCTATTCCCTACTTTCTTTTACCTAACCATACACTTGGTGATTTTAATTAGTAGTAGAATGTTGTAGCTGGTAATTACGAGCTACTAGCATCACTGTTGCTAAACGATTTGCAATTACAAATAACAACTCTTGAATAGCTTTAGAATCAAAAGTTGTTACATTTTTACTGTAAAGACACAAAACTCCTAAACTATCTGTACCACCGATAATTGGTATAGTAATCAATGTCATATAATCTAAAATGCGGCGATTTCTATCCTTGCTAAAAATGTATTGCGGATCGTCAGCCTGCCACATCTTATTAATTCGTGACAGATGTACAATTCTTCGTTTCCCATCCACGAAAGTACAACCCGCGCATCCGCGATGTTGATTAGGGTCTTGACCAATATAGAAACGTACTTTATTCCCGTATTCATTTGGTGATTGTGATTGACACCAAGTAGTTAAAAACTCTGGATTACTAGGGTCTGGTGCATAAATAGCAATACCACAATCATCGAGAAGTGGCATGATATTATGTGTTTTTTCAATAAATTGCTCTAATAATCGCTTCAATGATTCATGAATATTTGAGTTGACATCCAACTCAGGTAAAAGTAACAGTAACGAATCATCTAATTCGTTAAGCTTGATAACGATTTGATGTGCCTTGTGATAATGTCTTGCAGTCCATAAAAGCGGTAATAGAGTAATTAATAAAAATACAACCAAAATCCATAGTGGAACTGGGGCTGGTTTATTAATTAAATTCAAAAACTTTTCTGGAAAAGCTTTATTTACTTGAGTGGTAATAATACTAGTAAAAACTGCAAGCGGTAAAGACGCAATAAAACTGACACCTGTTTTCACCCAGTTGGGAATTCGCGGTAGGTTAAACGCCATAAGTGTTAATTGGCATCTAAAAAGCTGGTCAAACAAATTCGCAATAATACAGTTTTGTTGTTTTTCGTAATTTAAATTAGTTTTTATGCAAGCTGAAATTAATCAATTTACAATTACATCTGCAAATTGAAAATTGGGTTGCTTGCCTGCTGCTTTGGGTTACTGTGAATTGCGAATTGTTCGGTCACTATACTCTTAATTACAGTATAAAGGTTATATAAAGAACGACAAGTCAGTTTTAGAGAATTTCACTGATGACTGTTGACTGTTGACTGTTGACTGAGGAATTATATTCTCCCCTGCCCCTCTATCTCATCTCCGTTGCCTCCCCATCTCTCCTGTGCCCAGACAGAGCTACTATAATTTCAGGTCGCCTAGTGGATGCTGAAAATGATTGACCCCTACGACTTTGAGGATGATGACTTTGACTTAGAGAATGAGGATTTATTTGAAATAAAACCCATCAGTCAAATGACTGAAGGAGAAAAGCTACAGCGATTTAAGCGTTTCTTCGACAGCAGCAGCCGTGCTATGTTGCAAGACTGCCTATTTCGGCTTGTCGTTCGTGAAGATGGTTTGGGTACTTTGGAAATTCTCTGCCCTAATGAAGTTGTGAGGCAACGCCTTTCCAAAAAAAAGCGCAAAATTACCAACAACATCAACACTTGTTGGAGTCATATCAGATGGTTTTCGCTATGTGTCCAGCAAGATGGTGAATTGCATTGTCAAACATTTACCCGCAACGGTAATTTAGTAACGCGTTAAGTAGAGTGAATGGGGAGATGGGGGAGATGGGGCAGAGGGGC
>NZ_JACKZU010000476.1:0-5413 GCF_014222165.1 Nostoc sp. 2RC | reverse complement strand
TTTGATTTATGGTTTACATCTGTAGCCATTAGTCCAGATGCTCAATTAATTGCTGCTTGTAAAGCTTATCAAATATACATTTGGCGTTTAGGTTCATTAAATCCATTTCATACATTTGGTAAAACTCTTTTAAGTAATTTTTTAGATATTTTCGGGTTTGATTCAGTTGCTTTTAGTCCTAATAACAAAATATTAGCTGCCAATGATAATCAGAATATTAAATTGTGGGATATAGAAAGTGGCAAAGAAATTGCTAAATTATCTGGGCATTCTGATAAAGTAACCTGTGTTGTTTTTAATCCAAAAAAAGGACGAATTCTTGCTAGTTGTAGCTACGATAAAACTATCAAACTATGGGATATAGATAGTAAAATATGTTTAAGTACACTTACAGCACATAGAGACGCTATTTATACGCTAACATTTAGCCCAGATGGAGAAATATTGGCTAGTGGCAGCAATGACAATACTATTAAACTTTGGCATTTGAATACTGGACAAACACCTCAAACTCTGCGACAGCATTCAGATGCGGTTACTTGTCTTGTATTTAGCCCAGACGGTAAAACTTTAGTCAGTGGCAGTAATGATGAAACAATTGTAGAGTGGAAAATTCCCGAAAACGAATTACAAATTTTTCCTGAACGACATCGCAGAGGTGTGACATCGATCGCATTTAGTCCAAATGGAGAAACACTAATTAGTGGAGGAAGAGATCAGACGATTAAAGTTTGGAGACGATAAAATCAGGCAATGTTGACAACAGCGAGAAAAGAAAGCCACTTAGCTGCGATCGCCATCTAAACCTATATAAAAATTTACTGCTTGAACCATAATCAAAATGACTACCTCTGAAGAATTAAAAGCCATACTGGATCGCATAGTTAAACATCAGCAGACTGAGACTGATATTACAGTCCTGCGGCAATGGCTGATTGGTGGTAGTCAGATTGTTTCTCAGCAAGGGAAATATGCAGTCAACCTGGGACATGGGCAGGAAATTCACATAGGCGATCGCATTTACCAAGGTGCAGATACCGAAGTGATTCGAGAAATCGTCAGGTCTATCCTTGAAGAACTAAAAATCACTGGTCAATTTGCCACATCTCAAGAAATTTCGTCCCTATCCTCTCAGCAGATCGAGCAGTCTATTGATGAATTGGTACAAAACGTGCGATCGCGTCAGGGAATCTGGAGGTGTATACATGCCCTCAGCGGACATTCAGATTCTGTTTTCTCTGTTGCTATTAGCCCAGATGGAAAGATGCTTGCTAGTGGCGGTCGCGATCGCACGGTCAAATTATGGAACTTGACAACTGGAGAATTGCTAACTACTTTAACAGGACACTCCAGCCCAGTTCTTTCTGTTGACTTTAGCCCTGACGGACAAACTCTGGCAAGTGCTAGCAACATGGAGTTTCACGATGGTACTATCAAGTTATGGGATGTAGGTACAGGTAGACTTAGACAAACTTTAGGCAGTTCGTTAGTTTCTTTACGAACTAGTTGTGTTGCCTTTAGCCCGGATGGACAAACCCTTGCTACTGGACATTCTGACGCTGCTATTAGACTTTGGCATCACAGTAGCGGAAAAAAGCTACATACCTTAAGGGGGCATGGATGGGATGTGAATTCTGTTACCTTTAGCCGTAATGGGCGGTTCCTAGTAAGCGGTGGTCTTGATGGTGCAATTATGATTTGGAATTGGTGCAACAGGGAAAGAATACGGACTCTAAATCGCCCTTCCAACTTTTTTGGTTCTCTGGTAGCTTGGTTCGACAGTTCGGTAGGGTCAATTCGTTCAGTTGCTGTTAGTCCTGATGGAAAAACCATTGCTAGTGGAGGTAGTAATGTTGGTGATAATGGTGTTTTCAATTCACCAATAAAGTTGTGGAATACAAGCTCTGGGCATGAAATGCGTATTTTTACTGAACACACAGATTCTGTGAATACTATAGCGTTTAGTCCAGTAGAAAAAATTATTGCCAGTGGAGGTGAAGATAATACAATCCGAATTTGGAGTTATCAAACGGCAGAACTGATACAGACTCTTGAGCATTTAAGTCCTGTACATTCTCTTGCTTTCAGTTCCAATGCCAAAATTATAGTTAGTGGTAGTTATGATGGAAAAATTAGGATTTGGGGCGTATCTTCTTGATAAGAAAAGTAATTGCAGACTTAGAAATTGTCAACCCCAATTGCTTGAAAAGCTTGTTTAATGCCTTGGGCTAAAGGCTGTTTTTGTTGCTGTGTATATAGTTCAGCAGCTTTACGATAGGATGACAAAATTTCGCGGAAGTTTTCTACCTGACCATATTGATCTTTAATATTCAGAAGCACCCAGGCTAAATTATGGTAAGCTTCTGCATAATTTGATTTTAGCTGAACTGCTGTTTCTAGAGAGGAGCGTGCTTTTTTCCATTGTCCTAATCGTCCATATAAAGTGCCAAGACGAAATAAAACAAAAGCATGAGGGGAAAATTGCTGAGTATGAGTTTCGTAGGCTTGGATGGCTGCTTGAAAATTATGTAAATGTTCTTGAACAATTCCTTGATTTATTAATACCCAACCAGGAGCTTGTGATTTACGACTTGCTTGTTCAAAATCGGAAATAGCATTAGTCCATAAACCTTGTATAGCTGCTTTCCAACCTTTGAAACCCCAGCCAAAACTGTTGTCAGGTACTTGAATAATAAATTCTTGAATACGCCTTTCTACATCGCTTGCTTGCTTGGTAACTACTGCTTTATCTAAAGCAACAATTAAATAAGGATATATCCAATATTGTAATTCTTGAGAGTTTCTAGAAGAGCTTTGCTTTGACTTAAAAATTGCTTGGGTAGCAGCACGAATTCCTGATTTCCATTGCTCTTGATTTACGGCTATCCAAGCTTGTAATCCTAACGCAAAAGTACAGTTAGCATCAAGCTGAAGTGCTTTATTGACAGTCATCTCAGCTTGTTGCCAATTATCAGATTTACCCAAAGCCCAAGCTAAATTTGCTTGTATCCAAACCTCATGAGGAGCTAATTGTGCTGCTTGCTGTAGATTTTTTAATGCTTCTGACCAATTTGATTTACGACAGTTAACAAGTCCTAAAACTCCATAACTTCTACCATCATTTGGTTTTAATTGAATCGCTTTTTTGGCAGCAATTTCTGCCTTAGTTTCATCAAGATACAGTTGAACCAATGCCAGTTCGACTGCTGCTTCACCATTGTTTTGTTCACTATTGAGATATTTTTCGTAAACTATAACTGCTTCTGCTAATTTACCTTGTTTAACTAATTCCTGTGCTCTTTTTTGGCTAGGAGAGACAAATTTACCATTGAGAGCATCAATTAATTCATCAGCTGTTTGAAAGCGGTCTTCAACCCTCAATTGCATTCCTGTAAGGATAACTTTTTCAATTAGGGGACTAAGATTAGAACGTAATTGTCGAGGTGGAATAAGTTGTTCTGAACCATTAACTATATCTGTAGCAGCAGCAGGTAACTTTCCAGTTAATAATTCATACATTGAAGCACATAGAGCATAAATATCTGTTGCTGGGAAACGCTTACCTCGGTAGCTATATTGTTCTAAAGGCGCATAACCAGGTGTTAATGTCACGCTCATTTCGCGTGTTTGACCTGCTATAAATTCTTTTGTAGCACCGAAGTCAATTAATACTGCTCTATCTTGACTATCAATGAGAATATTATCTGGTTTGATATCTCTATGTAGTAAATTATTACCATGAATAACTTTTAAAGCTTCTGCTATTGTCAAAAAATAAGAATTCAGTCGATTTTCATCTAATACACCTTCATGTTGTAATATTTGGAATAAGGATTTTCCCGAAATAAATTCCATTACTATATAGGCAGTATTATTTTCTTCAAACCAATCATAAATTTTAGCAATATTAGGATGAGAACATTGATGTTGACAACTAGCTTCTAGTTGGAATTTATAAATTTGGTGTTGTTTTTGTAAAGGAGTAACTGAAGAAGGCCATGTAATTGTAGTTCCAATCCTAGCAGCTTTTTCTGGCCAGAGTTCTTTAATCGCTACCTGTGCTAAATTTTGTAAATAAAGTCCTTTATAAGTAATCCCAAAGCCACCTTCTCCCAGTACTTTTTCTATCTTGTATAGTCCTTGTTTTAATAAAGTACCATCAGATAAATGATATGCAGATACCGATTCATCTGAACTAGTAGTAGAAACAAAGGGTGTACCACAGGCAATACAGTTAATCGCATTGTCTGTATTGTCGGTGAGGCAAGTTGGACATTGAATAGACATTTAATTAATATGGTATATTGAAATTTTTATTATAAAATATATAGCGTTTTTTAATCTAGTGAAGTACGCTTTAAAAGCTACTTGTTTTGATATTAAAGGTTTGTGTGTACTTCAGTTGACTGGTAAAGGCTATAAAACAAGACATCCTCTATGTTTTAGTATATTTATTTCATCAAATGCTAGAATACACTGATTTTATATTATTAATAGTCTCTGTTGAATTTTCTGTTACTCTCATCAGGAATATTCCTTCTTTTACAGCTTTTAACCATAAATACTCAAAATGTTTTTCAACGTCATCAATTATTTCTCTATTAGCAATATGCAATGCTGGATATTCACTCCCCTTGGCATAGGTATCAGCAAAATACATCCATACAATACTACAATCTTTAGAATCAGAATAATAACCAATCGTAGAAAATAAATCTTTATGTAATTTAACTTCTATTGCTCCCTTAATTGGTATATTACGATGATGGTGATCCTCTAAAGAATTACAAAGGCTAGATAATTTATCTAAAAATACCTTTGCTCTGTTCCGATAGACATCTTTCGTAATATGTCCTGTTGTTTCTAAGCATTCTAATAATTTTGATTCAGGGTGTAAAATTAAAATTTTTAATTTGCAGCCAGAAATAACTTTATCTTTAATTTTTCTAAAATCTTCTGCACATAGCATACCTATTTCTGTTTCAAATAAACACAGCATTTTAATTTCATTACCTAATGTTGTTGCTTGAAAACTAATTTTAATTATTTCTTCATAATCTTCTTTTTTGGAATAAAAACCTTTAAGATATTTTGTTGCTTGTGTTCTTTTGAAGATTTCCTCTATCTCATTTAAAGTTTCTCGTTTTAAACCAAGATCAACTAACCATAGTAGTAGTAATGCTTGAAATATCTTTCCTCCTAAATCACTTATTACAGGAGAAAAATAACAAAAAGAAGATTCTTGGTTTATTTTACATTTTGGTTTTAAGTGATAATTATCAATTCCATATAAAATAATTGAAATTATAGAAATTAAAACTGTTTTTTTGATAATTTTTCTGCCAGTTTCAGTTAAGATTTGTAAAAATTTATTTTTATTATTTTTGTTCATTTCAGTTTCAATAATATGAAT
>NZ_JACKZU010000475.1:0-5525 GCF_014222165.1 Nostoc sp. 2RC | reverse complement strand
AATTAATCCGGAGTCACCCCACCCCGGTTTTGTCTAAAGCCAAAACCTCCCCTCCTCGCCTGCGGGGAGGGGATTGAGGGGTGGGGTAAAACGACTGTGGGACAAGCGTTTAACCTTAAGTTGACACTAATGACAAGATGTCCACCCCACAAGTAGTGGTAATTAATTTTTTGGAACTCTCTAATCGATTCTGCAACGCCTGTGTAAGTGTTAGGAATATCGATAGAATAATTTAATGTTTTCACAGACTTGATGGAGTTCTTCAGTGGTTAATCCTTGATAAACAGGTAAGCTGAGGATTCGCTGTGCTTGCATCTCTGTAACCGGAAAACTCCCTTGGGGATAACCTAATTCTTTACCTATTGTGGATAAGTGAATTGGCACTGGATAATGAATTGCAGTACCGATACCGCGATCGCTTAAAAATTGACGCAGTTCATCGCGGCGTTGTGCTTGGATAACAAAGGTGTGGTATACGCATTTTTCGTATTCCCGTTCTGGTGGTATTTGAATCTGAGGAATCTCGGCGAGTTGAGTTTGGTAATAGCGAGCATTTTGGCGACGCTGTTGTGTCCATTCCTGGAGGTAGCGCAATTTGACTAAAAGAATCGCTGCTTGTAGGGTATCCAAACGGGAATTATGCGACCACAAAACACAGTCATCGCGGGTACGCAAGCCAATATTCCGCATGATTTTTAGCTGGTCGTGCAAATCGCCATCGTCTGTAACTAGTACTCCTCCATCTCCACATGCATTTAAGTTTTTGAGAGCATGTAAGCTAAAACACCCGATTTTACCAAAAGAACCCACTCGTCGGCCTTGATATTCTGCGAGTACTGCTTGGGCTGCATCTTCAACTACGGCAATTCCTTTTTCTTTTGCCAGAGTTAAAATTGGTTCCATATTGCATGGTCGGCCTGTCAGATGCACTGGGATAATTGCTTTGGTTTTGGGAGTAATGGCAGCTGCAATTAAACTGGGATCAATGTTGTAATCATCGCCGACATCCACGAATACAGGTTTTGCCCCAAGCACGCGAATACAGCTAGCTGAAGCTACAAAAGAATTCGGCGCGGTGATGACTTCATCGCCAGAACCAATACCCAATACTTTGAGTGCGAAAATTAGCGCATCTGTCCCAGAGTTAACGCCAATGGCATAACGAACGCCGCACATTTGAGCAAACTGACGCTCAAACTCTGCAACTTGCTCGCCTAAAATAAAGTTACCATCGTCAAGAACTTCACCAACTGCTGACAACAATTCGGACTTCAAAGCAGCGTGTTGACTTTTGAGATTGATGTAAGGAATTTGATTAATTGTTAACTGTTGCACTTTAATATCCCAGAATATTGATAACGACTTCACGAGAATAACCAGACTGTCGATGTTCCCAAATATAGATGTCTTGCAAACGACCGAGTTGCAAAAGACTTTGAGCAATGGGGATTTGTTCGGAGGTATGGGTGAGGGCACTTCGGATATGTGCAGGCATATCGTCTAAACCTTCTCCTGGTAAGATGTATTGGCCTGTTTCCGGTACTAATTTAGCAAAAAAGGCTTCTACATCGGGTTTGGCATCATTTTCTTGAATCAGTAAACTAGCTGAGGTATGACGAATAAAAAGCGTACAAAGTCCTGCTTGAATTCCTGATTCTGTAACGATCGCTTGCACTTGTGGGGTAATCTGACACAGAGATTTACCGATGGTTTGCACTTTGATTGCTTGTTGGTAAAGTCTGATGGATGAGTTTGTCATTTTTATTGTTTTCCTAGATGCTCAAACCACAATTTTGTCTCTTGCTCAATTGTTTCTGTTGTCCAAACTGGAGCATCTCGCCAAAGTTCAATATTAGCTAACATTTCACTAACTCCTTGACTCAAGGTAACTTGGGGTTGCCATTTTAAAAGAGTTGTGGCTTTGGTAATATCTGCCCAAGTACAATCTGGTTCGCCTGGACGTTTGGGGATATGAGTAATTGGCCCTTCTAATAATTTTACGAGTGTCAAAACGCTTTCCGATTTCCCCGAACCAATGTTAATTATTTCTCCTGTAATATCCGATTCGGCTGCTTTGATAAAGGCTTCTACTACATCACTCACGAAGGTAAAATCTCTTGTTTGCGTTCCATCTCCCACCACAGTAAAGGGTTTTTTGGCTAGTTTCTGAGCGATAAATACACCAAATACCGCACCATAAGCCCCAGTTGTACGCGATCGCGGCCCGTATACATTAAACAGTCGTAAAGAAAGGGCTGGAATTTGATAAACTTGCGCCCAGTGCATCACTAGTTGTTCTCCTAAATATTTTGTCAAACCGTAGGGGTGTTTGGGATGACAAGGATAGGTTTCCGGTGTGGGATATTGGTCGGGAATACCATAGCAAGTGGAGGAAGCTGTATAAATAAATTTCTCAATTCCAGCATGGCGACAAGCTTCTAATAAGACAAAAGTATTATGCAGATTTGAATAATAATATTGCCCTGGATTTTGGATTGAGGGAACTAAATCCGCTAATCCCGCTAAATGAAATACCCAATCAATATCTGTTAATATTTCTGGAGAAATACTAGCTAAATCTTGTTCGATAAATGTAAATCTAGGATTAGTTTGAGGGACTTTTAAATTAGTCTTTCTGCCTGTAATTAGATTGTCCACCCCAACCACAGTATGGCTTAATTGGAGTAAGCGATCGCATAAGTGAGAACCAATAAAGCCAGCAGCACCAGTTACTAAGCAACTTTTATAAGAATTTAATTTAGTGTTCATATAACTTTACGTAATTAAATTCTACTTTTTGCCTTTTTATAAACTATTTCCTTCGATAACTACATTTTGTAATCAATTTTAATTATCTTTCTTAGAAAAATATTAACATCATCAAAATCCTAAATTTGAAATGGCTCAAGCATTTAATTTAATTATTGTCAATATCGCCAAACTTTATTTATTTGCCCATAAACTTCTGAGTTGAATTTGCAATAACAAAATCATCATCCTCTTTTTTAGTATCAACTAACTAAAATTTTATAAATGTTTAATAAATATATCTCTAGAGTTAGTTCAGTAACGCACCTTCTAGTACACTCAAGTGTTCGCTTTTAATTGTCTTAACTGTCTTAACTGTCTTAATTTTTCCTTAACTGTCCTTGTATTATCCCTTGATTAGTGATAAAGTACTACTTTGAAATTCAAGATTAACTACTCCAAATATTAAATCAAAATATTACGGATGTTACCCATCGTCAATAAAAATAGCAATTCCAAATAACTTGTAAAATATTACAGTGATGATTTTTGTGCTGAGTTTATGGATATAGCGGTAATCAGATAAGTTAGGACATTTTAAAAGCTTAAATACTAGGAATAGTAAGCTTTTACTTCCTGATTTCTGCTATACCAAATAAATGATTAAGCACAAAATTGGAGGTGCTAATTTTGCAGTCTAACAACATCTTGTCCATTGAATTTTCATGAAAACTATACTTTTATACTGGCTAATGACTTTTAGCTCAGGCGTAATACTTTGGCTTTGGGAAAAACAAGATCCCCTCCGCTTAATCAAATATAAACTTCAATTTCTCAAAGAATTTAAAGCGGCATTAGTAGCATTTTGTTATATGTTAATCAATAACTATGTCACTTGGCTCCTAATTACAAAAATATTGATTTTTCCAATAGTCATGGTAGAATCAACTGGATTTTTATCTTTGCCTTTATGGGTGAGATTCTTTACTGCTTTTATACTAAAAGAGCTATTTTATTACATCATCCATCGAATTCAACATGCAAATAAGTATACGTGGTTAACTCATAAGTGGCACCATTCAAGTGAGTCATTATGGTGGTTAGCAGCACAAAGATCGAGTTTGACTAGTGAAATTTTATATACATTTTCCGTTATTTGGTTTCCATTGCTAGGAATTCCTCTAGAACTAATGACGATAGTATCTCTACATGGCGCTTTTCAAAATAATTGGATACATCTCAATGTCAAATCCCAGCCTTGGATGAGAATATTAGAGTGGATTTATGTTACACCCCGGTTTCATAGCTTACATCATTACGATACTAGAGGTAGAAACTTCGGAGATAGTACAACTATTTTCGATCGCTTATTTGGGACTTATTTAAATCCCGATACATATCATTTAGATGAAAATAAATCTGCTGGAATTGACGAACCAGTAACAGTAAAAATGATTGTGGGAATTTAAAAAGATAATCGCTAAATATCAAGCAATAGTAAATAAAATGTAGGGTGTGTTATGCCGAAGGCTAACGCACCTCGATACACTATATCAATTGAGGTGCGTTGCGCTTTGCGACAACACACCCTACTTAAGATTTACTTTTCAAGACAAAGGCTTTTCGCCCAGTCACTAGTCACCAAGTCCTCGATATAATTGGACTTATCTAATTTCTATCATCAGATTTTAGTTTTTGTCATTTTGTGAACCATCTTAGTTAATTCTTGGCAATTGACAATAATATCTTCATTTTTGGCTTCACAAAACATACAAGCATAATCAAATTTTAATCCTTGAGCGACTGTATAATAAAAATGGCTAACTTTTTGACCAAACAGTTCAATTAAAGTTAAATTTTGGGAAAAAATAATATTTGTAACTCCACCACCATGAGGAGCAATCATAAATTCAGCTTGAGCAAATAGCTTCACTTGGTCTGCAAAATCTAAATCTTCAAGCACATAAGGAACAAAATCCATTTTCGCTAAAGTATCTATCACTTGTTCTTCGTTCAAAATGCGCCGAGCATTTGCTTTTCTCCGGGAAATAAAAATCTTGGGACTCAAAAGTAAATTTGGATTTGCATAACTATCAACATTGCTCAAAATACGTTCTCTCACCCAGTGACAAGCTTTGATAGAAATACGTCCCCCTTCCCGGCGTTTAGAGCAAATAATTAATTCGTTAATTTTCGCTCTAGTTCCATTCCATTCAATATAATCTTCTGGACGATAACCCATCAATTCCAGAGAGCGAGTTTCCCAAATTGGCGGGTTTTTATCGATAATTAATTTTGGTTTTTTACCTGTGTTTTGAGAATAATATTCAAGGACTTCTAATCGAGTTAAAGCTTCATATATCCAATGAGCGTATAAAGGACTCCAATAATTCACTAATGAACAAGCTAAATCAATATGCTGTATATTTGCCACTGGTGTAAGATATTGAAAATTAAAACCTTGCCTCAATGTGGAAATGGCAGTATGTTCTAAAACATCTACTCTGTCTAAAACAATTTCTAAAATAATTTTTTTCTCTTGGGTAAATCCAATGCCATGAATTCCGAATAATTCTACATTTTTGACAACCGCAGCAAAAGGATTAGTAAATTCAAACTTACCTTCTTTTTCTCTAAATGCAGTGGGAATTTCTTGATAGCTTATAGCTGGTTCAAGATAAATAACTTCTTCATAGTTTAATTGATAAAGATTATTTTGCTCTTGACATTGCTCTAGCAAATCTTCTCTAGAAATAAAATTTTCATGAAGATAATTA
>NZ_JACKZU010000474.1:0-5643 GCF_014222165.1 Nostoc sp. 2RC | reverse complement strand
CCTTATCCCCTTCAGGGGCCCCCCCTTCCCCTTTTCCCGACTTATGCAAGAAGTCTCTTGTCTACCTTGTCCCCCTCATCTGCCTCATCCCCTGATAAAAGCATTGCAACTTCACAGACTACTGACGCTGGGAAGGATTTGCACATCCGGTGAGACTTCACCCACCCGCAGGATTTTAGCGCCTAATTGTTGCAACTTCGCATCAAGTCGATCGTAGCCGCGATCGAGGTGCTGTAATCCTTGAATTGTGGTTTGTCCTTCTGCGGCTAGTCCTGCTAAGACTAGGGCTGCTGAGGCTCGTAGGTCTGTGCCTAATACTGGTGCGCCCGATAGCTTGGGTACTCCCCGAACGAAAGCAGCATTGCCTTTGACGCGAATATCTGCCCCCAAACGGTTTAACTCTGAAGCATGACGCAAGCGATTTTCAAATACAGATTCGTTGATTACGCTGTCGCCTTCAGCCAATGTCAGCAAAGCCATAAACGGCGCTTGCATGTCTGTGGGAAAACCTGGATGGTATTGGGTTTCAATATCTGTTGCCTTGAGGGTTTCTGCTGGCAGAATACGTAAGTGTTCTGGGGCTTCCTCAATGATTGTGACTCCAATATCCCGCAGCTTAGCAATCACTGGTATGAGATGTTCTGGAGCTACTGGAGAGAGAGTGAGTTCGGAGCGAGTAATTGCTGCTGCGACTAAAAACGTTCCTGCTTCAATGCGATCGGGGATAATACTGTAATCAACAGAATGCAATTTGGGGACTCCTTCAATGATAATTCTGCTAGTCCCCGCCCCAGTAATTTTTGCTCCCATCGCGTTACAGAAGTTAGCTAAATCAACTACTTCTGGTTCTCTGGCAGCGTTTTCGATAATTGTTTCGCCGTCTGCTAACGTAGCCGCCATCATCAAGTTTTCTGTGGCTCCGACGCTGGCGATATCTAAGTAAATCTTCGCTCCTTTTAACCTGCGACTGCTACCAGGAACGTAGGCATTACAAATACCATGTTCAATCTGCACTTCAGCTCCCATTGCTTGCAGTCCCCGCACATGCAAGTCAACTGGTCTTGCGCCAATGGCACAACCACCTGGTAAGGGCATCTGCGCGACTCCTAGTCTTGCCAGAATTGCACCAATGGCAAAAAAACTCGCCCTCAACTGGGTAACTAGTTCGTAGGGAGCTTTTGAGGTTTTAATTTCGCTGGCGTTAATGTCTAAGATGTCACCTTGTCGTGTCACGCGTACACCCAAAGCCGATAACACCTGCCCCATACGCTCTACATCCGCTAAAAGGGGAACATTACGGATGCGACAATCACCTGGACACAGCAAGGCTCCAGCCATGATGACCAAAGCTGCATTTTTGGCCCCGCTAATTTTTACATGACCTCGTAAGGGATGCCCACCCGAAATTTGCAAGACTGAGGAGTCTGCTTTCGGAGCAAATTTGGCATCTGATAAGTTACTAGAAGGATTAATAATCCTACCTCCAGAAGTAATACGTATTTTAAATGTTTGAAGTTGGTTTTGATTCTACAGTAAAGATTCAAATTGTCCACGTTTTAGGACAAGATATTTGATTGAAAAATTGTGTTTCTGCCTATAAATCAAGACTAAAAGCCAATATTGGCAAGGTTTTCAAGATTTTGTCAACTCTCACAAAAAGTAGCAACTAAGTAATACTTACAAGTAGCACTTAATACTCAAGAATCTAACTTACGTGTTTGCTAAAAATAAATACTCCAAGCCATCAGTTAAGTCTTGTCAGCTGGAAATAGACTGAGACTTGAATTAATGACTGAGTTAATTTAGTATGTAACGTTGACTGTTGGCCGTTGACTGTGAACTGTCAACAATCAACGATGATATGCTGTTGTTTCTTTTTTTAGAGTTCCCTATCTGTTTCGTTTGTGTGAGGTTGCAAATAGTCAATTAAATGACTAATGTTTAGTTAATAAGTGGGATGATTTTGAGGCGATCGCGTATTTGGAGTTAAGCTCATTAAATCATCGATGTTGTGCTTCATTGTCTTGCAAATCGCATCTAAGGGTAAGTCATTAGCATCATACCCAAACGGATTTTCTATTTCTAAACCGATGGCTTCAATGCCAAACAATGTAAAACCGACTAAAGCAGTAATCATACCTGTCCACCAACCCAGGCTATTGACAATTTGAAACGGCAGTAGAAAACAATATAGTACCAGTAATTGCTTCAGATGAATTGCATAAGCCAGTGGCATTGGGGTTTTTAAAATCCGTTCGCAAGCACCTAAATTATCCACAAGATTATTCAATAATTCTTGCATTGAAGTTAATTGGTAGCTATTGATACAATGATGATTGTATTGTTGCTGTAAATAATCTCCTATCCAAAAAGCTACTTCTATAGGAGGATTATTCATAATTTTTAGCTTCACATATTTACTAGATGACATTAATTCTTCTAATTCGTCATTAATCGGTTCTCCACGCAAGTGTATTTTAGTTGCGACAGCAAAAGCTACTAATAAATTTAATGCTGCAATTTTATGATTTTTATCTTCTGGAGAGGTTTCGTCAACGGATACCCAAATTTGCCGTGCTAGATTTCGGACATTATTTACTATAGAACCCCAACATTTCCTCCCTTCCCAAAATCGTTCATAAGCAGTATTTGTCCGAAAAACAAGTAACAAGCCCAAAACAATACTAGGAATAACGCTACCTAAAATAGGTTGGGATACAGGCTTATCCAAATAATGAAGTATAGAAACAAAAAATCCAAAAATCCCGCACCATAAAACGTTTTTGTAAATGGCTTTTATTACTGAACCTTTGAGTTGTAATGTCGTGTTTACCCATTTCAGGCTTACGGCACTCATGTAGTCACCCTAAGAGAACATCTTAATAATTACTTAAAAATAATAACTCTAGAATCAGCATGATTGCCAAGGTATGTAGCGTAAAAAGTAGCCCGAAAAATCCGTGATATCAGATTCGCCTAAATACTGACGATAAGAATGACGCAAAGAGTGGGAGACGCTCTTACGCAAAGAATTTTTAATCGTAAGTGATTTTCCCAACTTGATGTGAAATATGTTTAGAACAACGAGTATATAGCAATGAACAATTCAAAAGTGATACCTAAGAACGGCTATGTCTACGCAGCTAATTGTTAACAAATGTAAAAATTACTGGCTGGCTGCATAAATGTCCCAAACAGCCTTGATAACTCTGTAGAAGAAAAGGTACATGCCCATTGATGATGACCATAGGGTATTAATCTGTATCATGTACCCTAGTAAATCAGCAAGTTCTAACCTGTACAAATCCTGCCCTGTAAATTCAGTGTCTAGACATAACTAAGTGTTATGTCTTTTTTCGTCATTAGTCTCAAAACTTTGAATTTCAATCAAGTAACCACTGGGATCGCGTAAAAAGCAGTGATAAATATTATACTTTTTATTCATTGTAGGTGGCTGTTCAAACTTGACGCCACGTTCTTGGAGATATTTAAACCATTCATCCACCTGCTGTGTCACCAAGGTAAAAATAACACATGATTGGTTTTCCGGTGAAAGAATTGATGTTTCGCTTGCTTGGCAAAATCCCAAGTATCCAGAGCCAGTAACACTGTAAATTCGACAGGTACCTTGGTCAAGCCACAACTCCAACCCTAGCTTTTGTTCATAAAATTCTGTAGATGCATTGAGATCGTGGGTATAAAAGAAGGTAATCTGTTGCTCGATTTGGGGTTGATGAGACATAAAATACATTTGAGTATATACCCTAACGACATATAGCGATCGCATAGGTAAAAATTTATTTATGTTAGAAACCTGTTACTGCTCCAGAGCGCCATAGGCGTATCTGGAGTTTCTTTTTGAGACAGCTACGAAAATTTTCTAAATCATCCGGATATACCAAAACAAGCTTGAAATCAGATGCATACTGAATTATTTATATCTAACACGGAGCATCATTTGTTGGTGTACTCCTTCCAGTAGCAAACAACTCTCGCAATATAGCCCCAGCAGAACTGGGGCTGTTTTGCATTGAAGGTAGTAAACTAAAACTACAACAGCAAGTCATACTAAGTTGTAATCAAAGATATAGCAGTCCTATGTGATTATATCTATGTGGGTAGGCAAGAGGTTTATAGAAGATTAAAGCGTAGGGAATTTTATTCACAAATTAAATCAGAGTCCTATAGTGATTTGAGTAGGAAGTAAGAATATTCTGAAGTATTAGCAGACATAAGTTACAATATTTGAGTGTATACCCGGATGACGTAGGATTCATTCATGGAAAAAATTGATATAGGTAAATGCGTATCTTTCCTGACTCCAGATTTGTCATCAAACATTTCTGGAGTTTTTTCATTGTTAAAGTTGAAAATTACTTATTGAATCTCAGCTAAAGTGGATATTTTATTTTTAGATGAATTTATAAACAAAAAAATAGAATAATATAAAAACCCTATATTTTCTTGTTGGAATATACTACGATCGCACTTTCACCTTTCAGGCTAACTTCAATGCGATCGTAGTTAATAAAAATACTTATTTAACTGTAAATGTTACATAAATATCCTTTTTCATCTCTACTTCTGCTGGAGCATCAGGATCGTAGGTTGGTGTCAATAAAAAACTAGCAAAAGACGGTAAAGTAACTCCAGATTTGGAATTACACGAAGGATAGAATAAGGTGTAAAATGGCTCGGCTACAGAAGCCGCACCAAGTTTAACACCCATAGCACTTGCTAAAGCCTGAGCGCGACTTTGAGCGTCTTTGATTGCTGATTGATAAACCGAATTTTGCAAAGCTTGGCAATCATTAACTGCATATTCGACGCCGACGTTATTGATACTTAAGTTTTCAATTTTGCTGCTTGCTTGATTCGCTGCGCCAACAATTTCCTGAATGCGATCGCGGGTTGGTTTTTCCACTCTCACTACTATTTTGGCATTATTTTCACTGGAACTATTGTTAACTTTTACTTGAATTTTATCAGCACTGATTCCATTGGCAATTAAGCTATTAACTATTGGCTGGAGAGTTGCTTTAGTTAAGGATTGTTTGTTTTCTAAAGCAGGTGTAAGTGGATTTTGTCCGATTGATGTTTTGCCATTTAATGAGAGAAGTGATAAAGTTCTTCCAGGGACTTGGGATAGTGTTGATGGTTGCGTTTGTAATTCTTCATTACTATCTTTATTGCTGAATACCAATTCAATATCCGCTGTATCCGCTGGTACTCTTACTAGTCCTTGACCCATTACCATTAATGAATGGCGATCGCTCGCTGGTGGATAAAATAATTGGGCATTAGCGACTTTAGGTCTCAACCCTTCCATCCCCACAGTCATAGTCATACTTACTAGCATCACAGCAGTTATTTTTTTCATGTTCTGGCAATGTCCTTTAAACATACTATTTGTCAAAGTTTACACGTCAAGAACAATATACTTAAGCTTTGATCTAAATAATTTAGTAATGATTGGGAATTGGGGAGATGTAGCTTTAGCTTTCCGCAGGGTGGGAGACAAGGAGACAAGGGAGATGGGGTAGGTCTCAATACTGCTCGGTTAACGATTTTTAACTCGGCATTGGGTCTGGGGAAAAGGTGAGCCAGCGCGGTCTTGGGGGTTTCCCCCATGAGCGACTGGCG
>NZ_JACKZU010000473.1:0-5696 GCF_014222165.1 Nostoc sp. 2RC | reverse complement strand
GCCAAAGCTATGCTTTGTCTCCCCTCCCCGCCTGCGGGGAGGGGAGACAAAGCATAGCTTTGGCTCTTTGGGGTTCTTCGAGTTTAATAAGCAATTAAGCGGACATGATATTAGGTCATTTTCCCCATCACGTGAGAGGCTAAGTCATCATGCAGCTGATGGCTAAACCTGAGCGAACATTTGGGTTAATTGTGGGTATTGAGAAATACCACGAAACTGCTTGGAATGTGCCGGGTGGGGGGCCAGCCGATGACGCACTGAAATTTGCTCGTTGGCTGCATCGGCATGGTGTACCGAGAGAGAATATCCGGTTATGTTTATCAGCACTGGCAGAAAATCAGCAGTTAATTGGGGAATGTGGGTTAAATGTAGAGTTAGCAACAGAGCAAAATATCTGCGACATTGTAACTAACTTTTTATCCTCAAAATCGGGGGATTTACTCTACATTTTTTGGGCGGGACATGGTTTGATTACCTCAGAACGAGAGCGTCGGTTGTTTTTTGCTGATGCAAATAACCACAATTGGCAGAATTTAGATTTGAATTCTTTATTAGTTTTGTTGGGTTCCAATAAATTTCACATTCGCAATCATATTTGTATTATTGATGCCTGTGCCAATTATGTTTTAGAGTCCAAGGGAAGACCAACTAATTTAGGTAGCAAAACTTTTTTAAGCGGACAGCCACATAAAGATAGTCAACAATTTGTGTTACTGGCTACGCGGGAAGGTGAGCAAGCTAAGGTAAATTCTGAAACTAAAACAGGATACTTTTCTCAAGCTGTGAGAGAGGCTTTTGCAGCAGCTAATGGGACTTTTCCGCCGGATATGAGGGAAGTAACAGAAGCAGTGAAGCAGCGATTTAGCAGTTTAGATAAAAAACAACTGCCGACATATTTTTATTCCCGTAATTGGGATGGAGATATTGAAAAATCTAATTTTAACCCCTTTGAGATTCCGCATAATATCCCACAGAGTCAAGCGCGTAAGTTTGTTGGCAGGGATGAAGAAATAGAACAATTGCGTCAGCTATTGCAAACAAATGATGTTGTGGTAATTAGCGATGTGACTGGACAAGGTGGGGTAGGTAAAACAGAGTTAGCTATTCAATACTCAGAACAATATTTGGCAGATTATTCTGGTGGGTGTTGTTGGTTAAATACCCAAAGTGTTGATTTGGGAACCCAGTTAATTAACTTTGGCATGGTTCATTTCTCTAATTTCAATCCTTCTGACCAATTAGATGCAACAGGTAAAGTTTTATATTGCTGGAAAAACTGGCAAGCAGGCAATGTTTTATTAATATTTGATGATGTTAAAGACTGGAAACAAATTCAACCATACCTACCACCTAAAGGTTCTCGGTTTAAGGTGTTAATTACCACTCGTCAAAACACAGCGTTAATATATACCTCATTGCCGTTAGGTAAATTATCACCAGATGCAGCCTTAGAATTATTAACAACTCTGCTGGGAAAAGATAGGGTTGAAAAGGAATTAGAATTTGCTAAAGGACTTTGCCAATTTGTGAATTATGTACCTGTTGGACTTTACCTAATAGCAGGACTGCGGCAAGAGCCAGGGAGCGAATCATGCTAGCAGACATCCTCGCACAGCTACAAAAGCAAGCATCAGCAGGTGAGTCTGGTGTAGCAGCAGCTTTTGAGTTGAATTGGCAATGCTTGGAATCAGAAACACAAAAATTGGCTTGTTTGTTAAGTTTGTTTGCTTTGGCTCCTATTCCTTGGTCTTTGGTAGAATCAGCAGCAAGTCATAGCGATTTGGAATTTGATTTAAAAGCTAACCGCACTATTTTAGTTGAGCGTTATTTGCTGCAAGAATTGGCAGATGACAGTTACCAAGTTCACGAACGCATTCAGGAATTATTACGACAGAAGTTAGAAGAGTTAACTGAAGCTGACGAACTCAAGCGTGGCTATTGTCAAGCAATGGTAGCCGTAGCAAAAGATATTCCTCAGACACCCACATTGACAGAAATTGCTCAAGCAACCCTAGCTATCCCACACCTTGCAGAAGTCGCCACAGTTTACCAAGCTTGGTTAAGCGATGATGATTTAATCTCGCCTTTTATAGGCTTGGGTAGATTTTATCAAGGTCAAGGAGCCTACACGCAAGCTTTACCTTGGCGTGAACAATCTTTATTAGCTGCCAGAAAACGTTTTGGGGATGAACACCCAGCTGTGGCTACTAGCCTGAACAATTTGGCTGGACTCTACCGTTCACAAGGAAGGTACAGCGAAGCCGAGGCTTTGTATATCCAAGCTTTGGCGATGAGAAAACGCCTGCTGGAGGATGAACACCCTGATGTGGCAACTAGCCTGAACAATTTGGCTGGACTCTACGATTCACAGGGAAGGTACAGCAATGCCGAACCTTTGTACATCGAGGCTTTGGCGATGAGAAAACGCCTGCTGGGGGATGAACACCCTGATGTGGCAACTAGCCTGAACAATTTGGCTGGACTCTACGATTCACAGGGAAGGTACACCGAAGCCGAGGCTTTGTATATCCAAGCTTTGGCGATGAAAAAACGCCTGGTGGGGGATAAACACCCATCTGTGGCAACTAGCCTGAACAATTTGGCAGAACTCTATCGTTCACAGGGAAGGTACAGCGATGCCGAACCCTTGTATATCCAAGCTTTGGAGATAGGCAAACGCCTGCTGGGTGATAAACACCCATCTGTGGCAACTAGCCTAAACAATTTGGCATTCCTCTACAAATCACAGGGAAGGTACAGCGATGCCGAACCTTTGTACATCGAGGCTTTGGAGATAGACAAACGCTTATTGGGGGATGAACATCCAGATGTGGCAATTGACTTGAACAATTTGGCAGGACTCTACGAATCACAGGGAAGGTACAGCGATGCCAAACCTTTGTACATCGAGGCTTTGGCGATGAGAAAACGCCTGCTGGGGGATGAACACCCTGATGTGGCAAACAGCCTGAACAATTTGGCATTCCTCTACAAATCACAGGGAAGGTACAGCGATGCCGAACCCTTGTATATCCAAGCTTTGGCGATGACAAAACGCCTGCTGGGGGATGAACACCCATCTGTGGCTACTAGCCTGAATAATTTGGCAGCACTCTACCGCTCACAGGGAAGGTACAGCGAAGCCGAGGCTTTGTATATCCAACCTTTGGAGATGAGAAAACGCCTGCTGGGGAAAAAAATTGAACCCCTAGTCGGTGAAGATTTGCTCAAAAAACTCAAAGAGCTGGAGAATCTGAGCAAGGAAGAAAAAGCCAAACACTGCGGCTACTATACCGTTACCAAAAATGGTACAGAGCGAGTGAATATGATGAAATTCTTAAATGCCCTAATTGATGCCGAAGGCATTCAGTTAGACAGTACACCAAGTGCTAATGCACATGATGGACGCAGTGCTAGCTATAGAATTAGTGTGCAATCGAACGGAGAGTTAATAATCGGTTCAGCTTATGCTAAGCAAATGAATCTCAAACCCGGAGATGAGTTTGTGATCACTTTAGGGAAAAAGCACATTCGTCTCAGACAGGTAGATCCAGAAGACCCGGAAGGTGTACAAGAAATAGAAGCTACAGCAATACGATCGCAACCCCCATAACTACTTCTCTAGGATATGCTTGGCGAAGGGAGCGATCGCGATCGCTGTTAATATTTTTGTTTATTCTAGTTAATGAAGCTCTGAACTTCATTAATGAGTCTTTTAACTCCATTAATGAGCCTTTGAACTCCATTAACGAGTCTGTTTTCGCTGAATTTAGCTTACTGGCGTGTCAAGCCTTAAATGTTGGAATAGATTTTATTGTGGGATGGGTGTCCTCACCCGTCCGGGCGGGCAAGATGCCCACCCCACAAGAGTTTATTAATGCACTATTTTAGCCTTGTCACGCTACTACGAAACTAAAAAATTGCGACTTCAGCACTATGGTTGAGCATTTCAGGGTCGATGGAAATACCTAACCCTTCAGCAACACGCAGACCATAGGAGACATCTGCTCTAAAAAAGTGGCAAAGTTGACGCATTTGGACATCTTGCTTTGCTTGGCTGAGGCTACCAACGATATTTTTGACAAGACGCTCTTGTTGTTCGGGTGTCATTAACCGATAGAGGTCGCCTGCTTGAGTATAATCGTCGTTTCCTTCACAATGATTGTAGCGATCGACGGTGGTATCCCCTAGATGGCTTGGTGGTTCTGCATAGGCTGGATTTTCTTTCGGCGTACCTTCAGCACTATTCGGTTCGTAGTTGGGAGCGCTACCATTGTTATTTCCCAAAGCCATGAAGCCATCTCGCTGGTAATGTCTCACTGGACATTTCGGCTGGTTGACTGGTAGTTGCTGATAGTTACCACCCAAGCGATACCGTTGAGCATCTGGGTAAGAAAAGATCCGAGCTTGAAGCATTTTGTCTGGGGAGAAACTAACGCCAGGAACTACCGCGCTAGGACTAAAAGCGGCTTGTTCGACTTCAGCAAAATAATTCTCTGGGTTGCGATTTAGCTCTAATATCCCGACTTCAATTAAAGGATATTCTGAGTGTTTCCAAACTTTTGTCAAGTCGAAGGGGTTATCGCGATGTTTTGCCGCTTGCTCCTCAGTCATCACTTGAATGCAGAACCGCCATTTGGGATAATCTTGTTGAGCGATCGCTTCAAATAAATCACGAGTCGCATGATCGGGATCTTCACCCTTAATCTTACCTGATTCTTCCTCTGTCAAGGTTTGATGCCCTTGCAAGGTCTTAAAGTGAAATTTACACCAAACGCGATCGCCCTGAGCATTAATTAGACTAAAGGTATGACTACCAAAGCCGTCCATGTGTCGATAGGTTTTGGGAATTCCCCGGTCTGAAAACAGAATCGTCACCTGATGCAGTGATTCCGGACTCAATGACCAAAAATCCCATTTGGCGTTGTGGTCTTTACAATTAGTTTGGGGATTCCGTTTTTGGGTATGTATGAAATCAGGAAACTTCAAGGGGTCGCGAATAAAGAAAATCGGCGTGTTGTTTCCTGTAATATCCCAGTTGCCCTCTTCTGTGTAAAACTTGATAGCAAAACCTCTGGGGTCACGCTCTGCATCTGCTGAACCCTTTTCTCCACCAACCGTAGAAAAACGCAGCAAAACTTCTGTTTTCTTACCAATTTCAGAAAAAAGCTTGGCTTTGCTGTAGCGTGTAATATCATTAGTAACCGTAAATGTACCGAAAGCCGCCGCCCCTTTGGCATGAACAACTCTTTCCGGAATACGTTCTCTGTTGAAATGAGCCAGCTTTTCTAACAGGTGAAAATCCTGAATTAATACAGGGCCCCGCGCCCCCGCAGTTAGCGAGTTTTGGTTATCCCCAACAGGAATACCATCAGCAGTTGTCAAGTTTTGCGGTTCTGTCATAGCTTAAGAACTTCTCCATTAAATTAGTGAAATTGCCCACAGTATATTTTAGTCAGTACATAAACGGATGCCTACTGACTAAACTCAGTAAATCATAGTCATTTCGAGTTCATATATAAAGCATACTCGAAACGACTATGATTTGCCAGCAATTTTTTTGTATTTTTAGGATCTCTTAATTAAGGTTGTCTTCAAGATGTATTGGAGTGGTGACTGGGCATGGGGCATTGGGCAAGCGGGGAGTGTGGGAGGTGTGGGAGGTGTGGGAGGATGTGGAAGAAATCTTTCCCCCC
>NZ_JACKZU010000472.1:0-5702 GCF_014222165.1 Nostoc sp. 2RC | reverse complement strand
CCAATGCCCCATGCCCCATGCCCACTAACTCACCGGAATCTCCACGGGTAGCTTCAACACATTAACAACCACACCAATTAATTTACTGGGGTCAATTGGCTTCGGTAGATGCTGTTGAAATCCGGCTGCGAGTGCTTTTAAGCGGTCTTCGTCTCGCGTATACGCAGTTAACGCGATGGCGGGAATGCGTCCCCCTTTTTCTGGTTCTAAAGAACGCAGTTTGCGAATCAGGGTATAACCGTCTTGTTCTGACATGCCGATGTCGCTAATCAGGATATCTGGTTTGGCTTGTTCCAGTACTGCTAAGGCTTCATCCACTGATGAGGCGGCGGTGGCTACTGCGCCATAGTCCTCAAACATAAAGCTGAGAAAGTTACGGGTATCTGTTTCATCGTCTACAACTAAAACCTTTAATCCCGCCAAGGGAGTAGAAACTTCAGGGGAAGATATTTCTCCTGCTTCTTTATTGGCTTTGTTACCCCGATTGTCTTGTAGTAATGGTAGTCTAACAGTGAAGGTTGCTCCCTGTTCTGTGCCTGGACTTGCGGCTGAGATGGTTCCTTTGTGGAGTTCTACTAGGTGACGGACGATCGCTAGTCCTAGTCCTAGTCCATTGTGCGATCGTGTTGTGGTACTGTCTGCTTGCCGGAAACGCTCAAATACTTTCGGTAAAAATTCTGGGGTGATGCCAATACCTGTATCGATTACTTGAATTTGGGCGTATTGGAATTTGGGATTTTCGTTTTTGGATTTTGGCTCGCTACTTTCGTCAGTGTTTAAATTAGAATTTTCATCTGGAGATGCGGATGCCAAAGCAGTTTTATTACTGGCTAAATCAGGACTATCGTTAATTGAATATCCAAAATAAGTAGATAATTTGACTTCTACCCTACCGCCTTTTTGTGTAAATTTAATGGCATTGGTTAATAGGTTCCACACAACTTGCTGTAAACGGGCTGGATCGCCATACATTGAACCTACTGAAGTATCCAAGACTGTATTTAATTGAATATCTTTGGCCTCTGCTAAAGGACGCACTGCTTCTAAAGCTGCTTCCATCACTGTAATCAAATTCACAGCACATACATTTAATCGCAACTGACCCCGGATAATTCTTGATACATCTAAAATGTCCTCAATTAGTTGCATCTGAGATGTGGCGTTGCGTTCGATGGCCTCTAGGGCGCGGGAAGTGGCTTTTTCATCAAGTTTTTTAGAACGTAGAATTTTTGACCAGCCAAGCATCGAGGTTAGGGGCGTGCGGAGTTCGTGGGAGAGAACGGCGAGAAATTCATCTTTCATACGATTTGCCGCTTCAGCTTCCTGTCTTGCTGTTTGTTCTCGAATTACTTGAGCGCGGACTTCTTCTGCTTGCTTGCGTTCGGTAATATCTTCGAGAGTGCCTACATACCCCAGTAATTCCCCTTGACCGGAAAGCATCGGTGATGAGCGAACCTGAACCCAACGAACATTGCCATGAGCAGTTTGAAAACGAAATTCTTCGGAGTAGTCACGACCTTCATTAATATAAGCAGACCAAGTAGTAACTGCTCGTTCTCTATCTTCAGGATGAACGGATTCCAGCCAACTTTTTTCTACACTCTGGGCTGCTTTCACACCACAAATTGTTTGATAACGTGGATTCGTAAATCTACAGCGTCCTTCTGTATCAATTTCAAAAATGCCAACCGGCGAACAAGTACTCAGGGAACGAAATCTTTCTTCACTTTGTCTGAGTTCGGCATTAACAGCTACTAGTTGGGCTGCTTGTAACTTGACGGCTTCTGTTTTCTTAAATAATTCTGCGAATACTGTGACTTTAGAAGTAAGAATATTCGGGTCGATGGGCTTGAGTAAATAATCCACTGCACCCAAAGCATAGCCTTTAAACAGCATTTGATCGCTGGTGCTGAAGGCGGTGAGAAAGATGATTGGTGTATGACGCGATCGCCCCCGATTGCGAATCAAAGTAGCTGTTTCAAAGCCATCCATCCCTGGCATTTGTACATCCAGCAAAATCACTGCAAAATCCTGATGCAGCAGACACCTTAAAGCTTCTTCCCCAGAAGTAGCTCTCACCAGATTTTCACCTAGTTTTTCTAGGATTGCCTCTAGTGCAAGTAAATTTTCCAGCTTATCATCTACCAGGAGGATGTTTACTTTGGGTTCCATCTGCATGGGTTCATTTCCGTGATAAGTAACAAAGCTTGACCAATCGATCAGCAATGTCTGAGAGTGTCAGAATCCAGTTTACTGCAACAGCTGAAATTGCTGCCTCTGGCATAATGCTGCTCTCTGCTGTGGCGGGTTCTTGTACAATAGTGATTCCCCCCCGCGCTTGTATTTTTTTTAAACCTTGCACACCATCGTGGTTGGCTCCTGTCAATATTATACCGATAACTTGTTCGCCATAAATATCGGCTGCTGACTCAAATAACACATCAATAGATGGTCGGGCATAGGAAACAGGCTCATCAGTGGAAAGAGCAAAGTGACCTTCTTCAAGGAGCAAATGATAATCTGCTGGAGCTAGATAGATATGTTTCGGCAGTATTTCGTCTTTGTCTTCCACTTCTTTAATCGGCAAAGAAATCGATTCTTGTAATAGTTGCTGGAGTGCGTTGTTAGACTCTTTATGACGGTGTTGAACAATGGCGATCGGTACTGAAAAATCCTCTGGTAAACTTTGGAGAATGATTTTCAATGCCGATAATCCACCTAATGAAGTACCAATCACTACAATTTTAAATGACACTAATTTAGGCCTCATACCCGCCGAATATGATTATGGGGCATTGGGAATAGAGGGTGTTGACTGTTGAGTGTTGAGTGTTGACTGTTAACAGAAGAATTATTCTCCTTGTCTGCTTGTCTCCCTTGTCTCCCTCATCTCCCTTGTCTCCCTTGTCTCCTTCATCTCCTTCATCTCCTTCATCTCCCATCTCCCCACCTCCCTCAACTACTGAAGATTATATATTTTTGTGATTTACTTTACAAATAGAAATTTTATAAATGTGAAATACTTTACATAAAAGTATTGTTTTTGTGTTTAATAATGTTTTAATTATGTTAATTTAGATACATAAAAAACTATTTTTCTTGCTACATAAAGAAATTTGAAGTTTTTATTTTTGATTCTTTTGACAATTCATAAAAATTTACTTAAGCTAAAAGATAGGTTAAGCGAATCAACAAACAACAGCAACTTGGATTAGGTACATTAACAATTGCTGTTACAGACTCTCAGCAGAAGTAAAGGAATCTCAGCATAAATATTGTCTGTAGGCAAATTCACAAAATCTGACTGCCAAAAGCTAAGAATTAACTAAACATATTCCACCGCGCAAAAATTAAATCAGCGAACAGTTTTCAAAGTTTTAAAGGGGAATGATGAAGTAAGAATTCAGAATTCAGAACTCACAACTCAGAATTCAGAATTTAGATAACTGCTTGTTTTTGAATTGTTTTGGCGGAGCGGGGCTTAGCCAATTCTGAATTCTTACCCTCAAGTGCGGTAAATATGTCGAGGAGAACACAATGCTTGAGTATTTTACATCTTTGAATGACCATAATTTGCCGTATCCAGATACGATTCATCCCATCGTTGTCCACTTCGTAATTGCGATGGTGTTGTTTTCCTTTTTTTGTGATGTAGTTGGCTATTTCACTGGTAAAACTCGCTTGTTTGAAGTGAGTTGGTGGAATATGTTTGTCGCCACCATTGCCATTTTCGTTGCTATTATTTTCGGTCAATTTGAAGCTGGTTTAGCACAACCTTACAGCTTAGCTAAATCAGTGCTGAATTTGCATACATTAATTGGTTGGTCGCTTTCGGGAATCATCGCCGCCATTACAGCTTGGCGCTATGTAATTCGTAGCCGTAACCCCCAAAAAGTACCGATTTATTATCTGGGAGCCGGACTAGTTTTAACTTTAATAGTTGGCTTGCAGGTATATCTGGGAGATCGACTTGTTTGGGTGTATGGACTGCATACAGTACCAGTTGTGGAAGCGCTAAAGGATGGTTTATTGCCATGAACTCAGAACTGATTGACCAATTGAACGGACAACTAGGCGCAAACGGACTACCTTACACAATTCCCATTCATCCCAACTTAGTCCATCTAACACTGGGTTTATTCATCATTGGCATCACCTTTGATATCGTCGGTGTTTTCTTCCCCTTCCAAAAATGGGTCTTCAAATTTTTGGGAATAACCGTCGAACGTGACAACTTCTTTGAAGTTGGCTGGTATAACATGTTTGCTTCCAGCATCATTACATTTTTCACGGTGGGAGCAGGTTTTTACGAAATGCTATTAGCAACACCACCAACTAATGTGAAAAGTGCCTGGGGATTACAGGCAATAGACACAATGCTTTGGCATGGTGTGGGTGGTGTGTTCTTACTAGCAGTAATTTTTGCCATGACCATCTGGAGAGGATGGCAACGCTTCGTATGGAGCAAACAAGAATATAGACAGACAGACAGACAAGTGCAATGGAGTTATTTACTCACAGGCGTAGCTGTGATGTTCGTAATGTATCTCCACGGCACACTAGGAGCGCAACTAGCTGCCGAATTTGGCGTCCACAACACAGCAGATAGATTATTACGACTAGGCCAAGACCTGAACAAAACACTCAAATAAGTTATTAGTCATTGGTCATTAGTCATTAGCCCAATGCCCCATGCCCAATGCCCGATACTCAATGCCCCATGCCCAATGCCCCATGCCCAACATCCAATATTGACCATGAAAATCCAGAAGATTTTAAATATTTTGACGCTGCTTACAGGCGCGATCGCAGTTACCGCTACAAGTCTGTGGATCGGCAAACAAGCTTACTCTTGGCTTCCTCCACAAGCAGCAGCCGAATCTCAACTAATTGATAATTTGATTAGTTTCTTAGTCACCCTTGGTAGCTTCATCTTTTTGGGAGTAACGAGTACTTTGATGTATTCTGTAATCTTCCATCGCGCAGTTAAAGATGACTTTTCTGACGGCCCCGCAATTGAAGGTAATATCACCTTAGAAGTTGTCTGGACAGCAATTCCAATTTTGTTGGTGTTTTGGATTGCGGGTTACAGCTACCAAGTCTACGAACAAATGGGAATTCAAGGCCCGTCCCAACTAGTTCACCTGCATAATCCACTGGGAATAGAATCAGCTTATGCAGCAGCGAAAGACTCACCAGATACAGCTTTAGCTGAACCCGTCGAAAAAATTGACGTATTAGCCAAACAATGGGCGTGGGTATTTCATTATCCAGAAAAAGATGTTACCAGTACTGAATTGCATTTACCGAGCGATCGCCGCGTGCGTTTAGCGCTAAACTCCCAAGACGTTCTTCACGGCTTTTACATTCCTGCATTTCGCCTCAAGCAGGATATCATTCCCAACCATGCCATCGACTTTGAATTTACTCCCGTCCGTCCCGGCCAATATCGATTGACCGATTCCCAATACAGCGGCACATATTTTGCAACCATGCAAGCAAACGTGGTTGTGGAATCTCCCGAAGAATACCATCAATGGCTATCCCAAGCCGCAACCCAAAAGCCATCCCCAGCCAAAAACCAAGCAGCTTCTGAGTATGCTCAAACATCCAATCAATCAGTCCAAACTGGTTGGGCTACAGTTCCTCCCGCCGCACCTCCTCTAGTCAATTCCCCTGGCTGAAAATACCCCACCCACACG